>CBEWFH010000210.1:0-2570 GCA_965555895.1 uncultured Simkaniaceae bacterium | reverse complement strand
GAGAGTACATTATTTATTATAATAAAGTGCCCCCCCGCGAAGCTACCAGTGCCTTGGAATTATTGTCTCAGGTATTATTATCTATTCCACCAGCTGGGATGTCATCGACCCCATTATCCAGGGCTTTTGCATCTTGAATAACAACCGCAGCTAGCCCAACACGGGGAACGAAGCTCTATTTTTTCTTCCAGCGAAGCCAAAGGCCTCCAAGTGATGTTGCAGCAAAGAGTTTTAGCCCTGCCAAAGGAAGGAAGGGAACGAGCCCTGCCATAATACTTTGCTCAAAACTAAGGAACCGAGTCAGTCCAGAAACTCCTAAAGTAAAGATAATCACTTGTCCAACTAGAATGCTTCCCAATATCCAAAAGGGAGAAGCATTTTTCTTAGAGTAGACCAGTTTCCCAACTACAAAAGCTGCGATCGGAAAAGCAACTAAATAACCCACAGCAGGAAGAGCCATCCAAAAAGAATTAGCTAATCCACCAGCAAGAATGGGTAGACCAAGAGTCACAAGCCCAAGATAAAGAAGGGTGCTATAAAATGCTTTTTCCCCACCCAGCATGACTGCCAGGAGAAAAATGCCCAGCGTTTGCATTGTCAAAGGGATGGGATAAAGGGGAATAGCGATTTGTGCGCAAGCGGCAAGAAAGAAACTTCCTAAAATAACCTGCGTAGCTGTCCAAGTAAGCGACTTGGTTTTCTCCGAAAACGCCGGAGTCGATTCAACTAAAACTTCCGTATCCATACACCTTCCTAGTAAGTGATGACCCCATTATGAACTTTTTAAGTTTTTTGAGCAACTGATCCGAGTAAATCATAGTCAAGAGCATCTGTAATTTTAACTTGATACCTTTTTCCAAAGGCGTCGACACCTGCGGTATCATTGATAATAACCTCGCCATCAATCTCAGGGCATTGCCCTCTATGACGACCACGCATTAGCAACTCTGATTCCGGATGATATCCTTCAATCACAACTTCTAGGGTTTGCCCAATTTTCTTATTAAGAAGGCGGCTGACCACTTTCTTCTGGGCCTTGGCGAGGAGATTTTCCCGTTTTTCTTTCACTTCATCAGAACTATGACCTTGCAAATTCGCTGCATAACTACCCGGTTCTTTAGAGTACTTAAAAATTCCAATGTTATCGATTGGATAGGCTTCAACAAATTCTAAAAGCTCTTGAAACTGTTTTTCAGTTTCTCCAGGAAAACCGACAATCATACTCGTACGGATCGTGATCTCAGGTATTTCTAAACGGAGCCATTCGAGCGAGCAGATAATCGCCTCTTTGGAAGTGGCCCTATGCATCGACCTTAGGATTTCATCATTGACATGTTGGATAGGCATATCGAGATAGGGGCAAATACGGGGATCACTTTTCATTAACTTAATCAAAGGATGGGTAATTTCATCGGGGTAAAGATAAAGGAGACGGAGCCAAAAATCCCCCTCTTCTTGAAGGAGCGTTTCCAATACCTTAATCAACCCATCAGAGCGTTTATACCCCTGATCTTTTCCCCAATCTCACAGGTCTTGGGCAATCAAAATGATTTCATGAACATCCTGAGCACGAAGGACTCGAAATTCTTTCACAACTTGCTCAAGGGATTTACTTCTAAGAGACCCCTTAATTTGGGGGATGATGCAATAGGCGCACCTCTTTTTGCACCCTTCGGCAATTTTTAAATAAGCATAGTGGGATGATGTTGAAATTTGTCGAGGGACCTCTCCAGCCTCCAAGTAACTGCGAGCGCTGGTAATCGCACTACCCTGTTTGTTCGACTGAATTGCCGTTAAAATCCCTTCAACATCTCCCGATCCCAAAAGATAATCGATATCTGGAAAGTTCTTTTTGATCTCCCCATCATGTGTTTGAACCATGCAACCGGCGACAATGATCTTAGCCCCTTCTTTTCTCTCTTGATACATCTCTCTAATTGTATCAAGGGACTCCTCCCTTGCAGCCTCTAAAAATCCACAGGTATTAATGATGATGTAATCGGCATCAATGATCTCACCTGTGGGTTCATACCCCGCTTTCAAAAGAATGCCGAGCATTACCTCGGTGTCGACCCGGTTACGGGGACACCCAAGACTAATAAAGAGGAGTTTGTTTCCTCCATGCCGAAAGGTCGGCGGAGCTATTTCCACTTCCTTTTTAGGGGGAGCCTGATCAGGATAGATTTTTAAACTCACAGGGGACAGGATATCCTTATTGCGAGATTTATACCATTCTTAAAAAGATTACCCAGTCTCGGCGCTCTCTGTCCTAGTCGTGATGAGGCCGTTGGCCTAATCTTGCCTGTCGCAAATACGGATGCGATGCTCGCACATTTAAAGGAGACCTCAGCACACAAGTACCGTCTGGGCGGCATGCCGTTTTAGTGTTAGATCGAGCAGCTTGGCATACAACAAAGCGGCTCAAGGTATTTGACAACCTGACTCTTCTCCCCCTACCAGTTGCTTTCCCTGAACTAAACCCCACAGAACAGGTTTGGCAGGTCCTTCGAGACAAAATTGGTTGGCCAATCGCTGTTTTGAGGGATATGAGGCGATTGTAGAGGGGTGCT
>CBEWFH010000209.1:0-2573 GCA_965555895.1 uncultured Simkaniaceae bacterium | reverse complement strand
AGGACCCCCATCCTCCTGTTTCCTTAACAGCAGCATGGATTGCTTCAAGATACGCTCCAGGAACAGCACTCCAAGTTGTTCGAAAGTGGATTTATTCTACAGATGAGTCCTCTCGCCGTTTATCAAGTTTTGTCTTGGGGAGGATGGGAGGAATAGGAAAACACTTAGCCCATGAAGTCCTTAAGATCACTCCAGACCCCTTTGTTAAGGCAAACCTTGCTCTTGGAGGGATTGGACAGGAAGGAAACCATCAGAACTTAGCAGACATTCTCTACACTTTTTTAATGCTTCGAAAAGGAAAAGTAATGTGGGATACCTCACAAAACCCCTTATTTGAAGTCCTTACTCCCTCTCGAATTTGTCACATTCCCCAAGTTCCCCAATATCCCACCATGGTTGATCACCTGACTAGATTGGAGATTTTAGGGATGCTAATAGCTTTAAAACATCCCCAAGCTGAAGGTGCAGTCAAAAGCTTTCTTACGCAAGCAGTCTTTGGTGTGACCTATGCCGCATCCAACACTCTCCTAGAAGAAGGGGGAGAAGAAGCCTTTGATATTCTCCGCGATCTCTTGAAAGAAGAAGATCAAAATATACGCATACAGGCAGCCCTTGTTTTAGCATTATCCGGAGGAGAAACCGAAGCCATTGAAGTTTTGCAAAATGCCTACTCCCACGTTGATCGAGAGATGAAAATCAATATCCTTGGAGCTCTAGGACATATTGGGGATAAGACATCGATTCCCTTCCTCCTTACCCTCCTTGAAGAACCTTATCAAACCCTAAAAGTATTGGCAGCCTCTGCCCTAATCCAATGTGTGTATCATTAATGAATTTGCAAGAAATACAAAACCAACTTCAGTTTTATAAAATCGATGGGTGGCTCCTCTATGACTTTCATGGAAGTAATCCACTTGCCTTAGCAGTTATGAAGATTCCCTCCGAAGTATTAATGACCAGGCGTTGCTTTTATTTTATTCCTGCTAAAGGTGTTCCCCATAAGATTGTCCATAAAATCGAGTCGCACAACTTAGATCACCTGCCAGGAGAAAAGAAAAGTTACTTTAGTTGGAAAGAAATGCATCACCTCCTTGGAGAGATATTGAAAGGGATAAAAACAGTAGCCATGGAATACTCTCCTAACCAAGCAATCCCCACCGTTTCAGTTATTGACGGAGGGCTCATCGATTTAGTCCGAGGCTTTGGCCCAAAAATTGTTAGCTCGGCCCCATTTCTTCAAACGTTCACCTGTCTTTGGACAGACGAACAATATAAACTCCACAAAGAAGCAGCAAACGTCTTAGAAGAGGCCGTCACTGGTGCCTGGGAGCTCATCAAAACCCATTTGACCCAAGACAAACCGATCAATGAGTATCAAGTCCAACAATATATCCTTGAAAAATTTCAAAAAGAGGGATGCATCACAGAAGGAGAACCTATTTGTGGTGTTAATGGAAATGCCGCCGATCCTCACTATATCCCTACAAAAGAAAAAAGCAGTCCCATTAAAAAGGGGGACTTTATCCTTATCGATCTGTGGTGCAAAAAAGAGTTAGAACATGCCGTTTTTGCAGATATTACCCGTGTTGGAGTTGCAGCTTCCAAACCCACCTCCAAACAACAGGAGATTTTTTCACTCGTCCGAAAAGCTCAAAAAGGGGGAACTGACCTGGTTATTAAACGGTACGGAGAAGGGCGAGAAGTAAAAGGGGGAGAAGTCGATGCAAAAGTGCGGAAGATCATTGAAGAAGGAGGATATGGGGACTACTTCAATCACAGGACAGGACACAACATCCATACAACGAATCATGGGCCAGGTGCCAATCTTGATCATATCGAAACCGATGATCACCGTCCCTTGATTCCACGCACCTGCTTTTCAGTCGAGCCAGGGATCTATCTCTCTGGAGAATTTGGTGTCCGTCTCGAATATGATCTTTATATCCATGAAGATGGAAAAGTTGAAGTCACCCTCCCTCCCCAAGAAGAGCTTGTTATACTCGGGTAAAGATTTGCTCATAGTTGTCTGAAAATGATTTTCCATCCGCTCTATTAAAGACAGGAAAGGGGCATCTGCATGATGGATGTCTATCAGGAGGGTCCGTAAATGAACCAAAGTGAGATAGTGATCGAGGGTCCTCGGGATTTGATCTTATAAATTCTAGATAATACCATTTCCACAAAAAATACTCATAAATTTAATTGACAGCTGTGGTATATTTCCTTTTCAAAAAAGGAGGAGCAGTTGAGAGGGAGAAAAGCCCTGCCGATACCAAGACTTCATGAATATAATTTTTTCAGGTTAGGGAGAACTGAGGCCAACCCTAGGAAGCACATTCGTTTTCTTGCAATGGCACATTGTTTAGGATGGCAAAAGCTTAAAGTCAACCCTCGAACTATCAGCGTCTGCATGAGCAAATTCCGAATAGAAGGAATTGATGGATTGAAAGAGAAGCCGAGTCGAAAGGCTAAGCAAAGAGCGTCGCGGAGGAAGAATTCGAGGTAAAGATATTGGGCTTGTGCTCGAGAAAAAATTTGGCATTTCCCCTAAAAAAAGTTGCTTGTACAACCTT
>CBEWFH010000208.1:0-2603 GCA_965555895.1 uncultured Simkaniaceae bacterium | reverse complement strand
CTCTGACCAGTTTCAATTTTTATCTATTTGTCGCACTTCGCGGTTGAAAGGGCGTCTGTTTGTTGCACTTCATTATTGAAAGAGCGGGATTTTATAATACAAGAACCTAAAGGGCTGATGATTCAAGTTATCTCAATCATCTTTTCATTTATTGGAGGGGGAATTCTTTCTTTTTTATTGGTGAAAAATTTTCATCCAAAATCTCATAAAATAGGAAAGTTTCTCCTTGAATCAAAGTTTTCTTTTTTTGCCCTTACGTTTTGTTTGCAAACTCTTTTTCTTCCCTTTCAATCACTTTTATTTGAGAGTTCTTCGAATATAGCTCAGCTAGCCCTTTTTGCTGAGGGAGTTTTAGTTTTCACCTCTCTTGTGAACTTTTTTTCTAAAAAGCCCTTTATCCGTATTTTAGGAATATCAACAGCTTGGCTCCTTTTTATTTTTCAATTCCTTGGTATCCTTAGCCCTTCACTAACATATTTAGAATATGTGTTTTTTCAGATTGGATCGACCTCTCTTTCTCTTTTAGGGGTTATCAAAGCTATTTTCACTACAGTAGCATTAGTATGGGGAGCTCTCGGCATTTCTCAATATCTAGAAAAGGAGCTTAAGGAAAAGGGACATCTAAAACCCTCGATAAGGCTTCTTGTTTCAAAAGTTTTGAAGACAGTGCTCATTGCTTTCTCGTTTTATATAGGGGTAACTCTTCTTGGAATCGATCTTTCAGCCCTCTCTATTTTTGCTGGGACTATTGGAGTGGGGATAGCGTTTGGATTACAAAATATCCTCTCTAATTTTTTTAGCGGGTTCATTATTCTTGTAGAGCGTTCAATCAAACCTGGAGATGTGATTAGCCTTGGTAATGGAAAGATCTATGGAAGGAATCGTCAATAAGCTTCATGCGCGCTATGTCTCAGTTAGGACTCGTGAGGGAAAGGAGCACTTAATTCCTAACCAAGAAATCATTACCAATAAGCTTGAAAACTGGTCTTATAGTGATCCTTACATTCGAATGGAAATTCCTTTTAGGGTTTCCTATGATTCCGATTTAGAACTTGTCGAGAAGCTCCTCATTGAAATTGCCCTAAGGACAAATCAGGTGATGAAAGAGCCAACTCTTTATATAAGATTTAGCTCTCTAATCGATAATTCTGTCGATCTTAATCTACGCGTTTGGGTTGAAGATCCTGAAAATGGGATGAGTGGAATAAAAAGTGATATCATCTTTGAAATATGGAAAGCATTTAGGATGCATGGCATTCGAGTTCCTTATTCCCCAAGAGAGATCTATTCTAAACCTCTAAGTTTTTCCGAAGAGCAAATATTACTCCAAAGTGCCACCTAATCAAAAAGGTAGGGAGTGGGAGTAAAAGTGAAGGCTTTTCCTTTTTTTTGCATGGAGAGAAGTTTAGAGTCGTGCAACTCAAAAGCATTTTCTTGGTGTGAATTAAACTTCGATGTTTTGGCGGGTCATTTGGATTTGCCTGCGGAGAACATCGTCAAGTTCTAGCTGGCTGGCGATTTTTTCCCAGGCATAGAGAAGGGTAGAGTGTGTTTTTCCACCAAAGGCAGAAGCAATTTTTATCAATGATTCGCCGAGAAGTTCTTTGGCAAGATACATGGCGATTTGGCGGGGGTAAACGATTTCTTTAATGCGGGAGGTGCCGCGGAGATCACTTTCACGTACGTTGTACATAGAGGCAACGCTATGGATGATCCTGTCGACAGAGATTTTAGAGCGGATTGGTGCTTGAAACATCTCATTGAGAGTTGAATCGACAATATCTTGAGTTGGTTCCAGGTGCATCAGGCGGCAGTAGGCGCTGAGACGGTTGATTGCCCCTTCAAGTTGGCGGACATTATTATAGATGTGTTCTGCGATATAAAAAGCAAGTTGGTTAGACAAACGGAGGCCAATGGCTTCTGATTTGTATTGGAGGATGGCGACACGGGTTTCAAGATCGGGTGTTCCCATATGAGCAACAAGGCCCCACTCCATACGGGCGATCATCCGCTCTGAGAGCTTTAGTTGTCCAGGAGGTTTATCACTGGTGATGACGATTTGGTTGCTTTGATTGATGAGGGCTTCAAACATGTTGCAAAACTCTTCTTCGAAGTTGAGGCGGTTTTGTAAAAACTGAATATCATCGACGAGGAGAATATCGAGGTTTCGATAGTGCCGCTTCATTTTATCGACAGATTTACTCCGAAGATGAGAGACTAAGTCATTGATGAAGGCTTCGGTAGTGATACATTGTATCCGAAGTTTTTTGTGATGACTTTGAATAAAATGACCAATTCCATGAAGAAGGTGAGTTTTTCCTAGACCAACTCCACCATGAATAAAGAGAGGATTGTACGATTTGCCGGGCCTTGAAGCGACACCGAGTGCTGCTGATTTAATAAATTGGTTTGAGGGCCCTTCGATAAAGTTGTCAAAGGTATAGGAAATATTGAAAGAGAGATCTTGGTCAAAGTCTGATTGTTTTTTTGGCTTTGCACTAGGTTTTGGAATCGGTTTTTTCTTTTCTCCTGCTTTAATTAATAAGGAAATTAGTGGCTCCCCTTTTTTATCTATAGGGAAGAAACTCGTGAGTGCTTCTTTA
>CBEWFH010000207.1:0-2616 GCA_965555895.1 uncultured Simkaniaceae bacterium | reverse complement strand
TGCTCTTTCCCATCTTCTTCGCTGACATTTTGGTAGGTAATGAATAGGTTTTCTTTTGCTGCGATAAGAAGTTCTAGGAATAAATAGCGATCTTCATCAGGGGGGATGGGGCAATAATCACTTTCTTTTCCTAAAAGATTGAGAGAAGAGGGTATGTAAGGACGGGGATAGGCTCCTTCGTTCATTCCTAGAAGTCCAATGATTTTTGATGTGCGGATCACCCCGGGGCGGAGGGAGCGGAAGGTGATCGATTCAAGGTTTTTTGTGTGGCGCACTCCTTTGTTTTGCTTGAGGCTGTTTGCAAGGTAGCGCTTAATACTGGAAAAGGTAAAGGGACCTTCGAGCTCTTTTAATAGGAGGAGTTTTTCTTGGAAGGGAGCAAAGGAGTCTTCATCTGTAGTGAGATATTTGTTAAAAAGGATGTGGAGATGATCTGCCCACATTATTCCAGAAAGGGAGGCTGTTTTAAAAAAGTCGAGATCAACGCGCAAGGAACGGATAAGGGTAATCCCTTTTCCAAGGAGTTCGCTATCTGAAAAATCTAAATAGGGAAGATCCCAATCTGTCGCCGATGGAGGGATAAAGATGAGGTTGGTAAGAAGAATCTCAAAGGTTTCTTCCCAGGTTCCATTTTCGGTATCGTCTAATATGTCGGGGAGGAGGTTTTTTCTATGGGCAGAGTCAAGAGCCCACTTAACTCCTGTTTGGTCTATCCATGATTTGAATTCTTTAACCTCTTTTTTCGAAAGGGGGGCAAAATAGGGACTGGAAAAAAGTTTGAAGAGGGGTGCGGGCTTAAACCGATCTAGGGAAAGGAGATCGAAAAAAGTTTGAAGGAGAGGGGCAGTTGGAAGGTCATGGATAGTAAAGTCAAAGGGGGTATCTTCTGCATCAAAGACGAGCTCTATGAGGGGGGCATAGGTGGAGATATCGGGAGCAAAGATCTGGATGTCAGATGGCTTTACATTTAGGGAGAGAAGTTTCGTGTAGAGGATTTCGACTTCTCGAAGTTTTGATTGAGAAGGAAGAAGGAGGATTGAATTATCTTTTTCGGGCTTGGTGTTTTTAAAGTTCAAGATGTCATTTTGGAGGAGGGAGAGATAGGATTTTTCTTGAGGATCGCTATAGTGTTCATCGATTATAAAATCTTCTTCTTCAAAAACACGGAAGGTTTCCCGTCCCATTTTTCCAAAGTTAGAAAGGAGGGGATGTCCCTCATCTAAATAAAGGGAGAACTGTGGATCTTTTTCTAAAAGGTGAACCTTTTCATAGTTTATAACAGTGTCAGACCAAAACTCGCGGCAGGGAGAGAATTGATAATAGTAGATGGGAAAATATTTGGCGAGTTTCTCAAAAAAGAGGTGGTAGACTTTAGGTAGGAAGGGGAAATTAAAAAGGTGAATTTCTCTAGTTTCTTTGGGTTTTTTAAGGGGGGTTTCTAAAAGTTGGTAAGGATAATTCCATTTTGCAAAGACTTTGTCCCAAAGCTCTTTTTGCCATGTATTGGGCCACTTCTTAAGAAAGGAGCCTCCATATTTTCCATAGCGGAGGAATTCTATACTAAGGTTTGGTGCAATGCCGGGTGTATCGGTAAGGGTCTCTAGATGAAGGGCAAGGAGATCAAAAGGGGGGAAAAGGAGGGCCTTTTCGGTGCACTCTTTAAAGAGGGTTTGGATCCCTGAGCCGAGCTCAACAAATTCGACCCCCATGACAATATCGAGTTTCCCATCAGAGACAAACTCGATCATGAGAGGATTTTTTAGCCCTCGATCTGGAAGAAAAACGATTTTTTTTGTGAAAGGTTGTGGGTTTGAGAAGAATAAGCGCTTTCTAAGTAGAGCAGAAAGCGTTTGAATTGTGTTACTTAAGAGTACTGTAGGTTTTTTACTCATCAGACTTTCTTTTTCTTATCTCAAAGGCTATGGTAATGAGTATGGCTTTATTTAAGAAGAAGAATGAAAAACGGGGATTTTTTCAAACAATTGAAAATACTCTTCACCGATTTGGCTTTTTTAAAAAGGAATCTTTTTATGAACGCAATGCTATTCAATTCCTAAATGTCTCTCAGTTTTTAGGGGTGGTTAATGATAACTTTTTCAAGTATTTAATCGTTTTCATGTTTATCGAGCTGAAGGGGATTGCCGCCTCACCGATTATCCTAACTTGGGTGGGTATTGTTTATGTCTTGCCCTTTTTATTATTCTCCTCGGCAGCAGGGGTCCTTGCCGATAAATTTAGCAAGCAGAGGATGATCATCCTTTTGAAGTTTACCGAAGTGATCATCATGGCCCTTGGAGTTGTTGCCTTTTTATTTAAAAGTGACTGGGCAAGTTATACTCTCCTCTTTTTACTTTCGATGCAAAGTGCCTTTTTTGGTCCCCCGAAATATAGTATTATTCCTGAGCTTGTGAAAGAAGAACACATTCCTAAAGCAAATGGACTCATCACTTCATCTACCTACTTTGGAATCATTATAGGGACTTTTTTAGCTTCGTTTTTAACACAAGTTACAAGAAAAAACTTTCCTTTAACAGCAGGTATTGGAACGGTACTTGCGATCTTAGGATTTATTGCAGCGGTCTTTATTCCCAAAACAATTTCCAAGCAATCGAAAAG
>CBEWFH010000206.1:0-2618 GCA_965555895.1 uncultured Simkaniaceae bacterium | reverse complement strand
TATTTTTTGAAAGATAGTCAGAGACTAGTTTTGCGGATGAACCATTTTTCTTTTGTCCTATCCTAAAAGCGCGGTCTGTTGCTTGGTTTTCAACCGCTGGATTCCACCAACGGTCAAAATGAATGACATGTGAAGCAGCGGTCAGGGTCAACCCTGTTCCTCCAGCTTTAAGGGAGAGAACAAAGAAGGGAGGACCGTGATCGCTTTGGAATTCCTCGACTAACTTTTTTCTCTGTTTAATGGGGGTGCCTCCATGCAACATGAGTCCAGCTCTCCCAAAAATAGAATTTAAATGCTCTGCAAGAGGAGCGATGATTTCACTAAACTGTGTGAAAATAAGAACCTTTTCTTGACGTGAGGCAAGTTCTTCGCAAATAGTTTGGAGACGTGCAAACTTCCCACTTTGCTTAGAAAGATAGTCTCCTTCCCCATTAAACTGAGAAGGGTGATTACAGATCTGTTTTAAACGCATAAGGGTTTGAAGGACAATTGCTCGGCGATTCTTGGATTCTACTGTCCCCAAACTCTCTTTTAGATCATCGACGGCTGCTTGATAGTATTGAGCTTGCTTTTTAGTGAGTTGACAGTAGGTAGAAGTTTCTATTTTTTCTGGGAGATCGGAAATAATTTTGGAGTCTGTCTTCATTCTCCGCAAAATATAAGGAGAGACAAGCCTACGGAGAGATTCAAACTGCCCTGTAGTTGTTTGCAGTATTTTAATATACTCTTTAAAGCGCGAGGAGGAACCGAGTAATCCGGGATTTAAAAAATCAAAGAGGGACCACAAATCCGAGAGTCTGTTTTCTATTGGGGTTCCAGTCAATGCAATACGTGAGTGAGATTTTAGGGCTTTGGTAGCAAGGCTCTGCTTGGCGGTTCCATTTTTTATAGCTTGCGCTTCATCAAGGATCAAAAGGTCCCAATAGATGCTTAAAAGCCATTTTTGTCTAAGCACCATCGAATAAGTGGTGATGACCAAGTCAACACCCTTGAGATGATTTTTAGGATTTGCTTTGAGTTCTAAAAGGGTTTGGGGGTCTGTTTCTGAAGGGTGCACAAAAAGGAGTTTTAGAGAGGGGGTAAAACGTCTAGCCTCCTGCTTCCAGTTACCTAATAGCGATGCGGGGACAACGAGGAGTGAGGGTTTTATAGAAACTTCTTGGCGTCTCTTTTTATAGAGGAGGAGCAAAGAGAGGATCTGCAAAGTTTTCCCAAGTCCCATGTCATCGGCGAGGCAAGCTCCTAATCCCAACCCAGAAAGTAGAGATAGCCACTGAACCCCTTCTTGTTGATAGGGTCTAAGAGTCGCATTAAGGTTTTCTAAGGCTTTTTCTGTTGGGAGTAATGAAGGATCTCTCAGTTTCTCTAAAAGTTTTGATAAAACCTCTCCAGCAGAGATTTTTACCCAAGAATGTTCTTCCTCTTCTTGCTGAAGGTCTGAGGGGGCTCCTGCTAAAAGACGCATCCCCTCAATAAAAGAGATTTCTCCATTTTGGGTTTGTTGCTGCACTTTTTCCCAATGGTTTAAAGCTTGCTGAAGTTTTTCGCTATCGACTTCTACCCATTGTCCCCGAATATAGGCAATTCCCTCTTTGGCAGAGGCTAATTCAGATAATTCTTCTTCTGAAAGATTTTGATTTTCTAAAGCCACTTCTACTTTAAAATCAAGCATGGCATTTACACCAAGTGATGAATGTTTTTTTGATCCTATGGTGACTGCAACTTGAGGACGAGAACGACGTTTCCACCAATTAGGAATCCGTACTGACAATCCGCTCTCTTCAAGTTCAGGAATGGTTTTGAGAAAGGTGTAGGCTTTGTTTGCTGACCAAGAAAGAGGCTGATAAATTTCTTTTGTTTCTAAAAGTTTTTTTACCCAGGGGCAGCACTCCGAAGATTTTTGAACAGGTGTAAGTAGTTTGACGAGGGATTGGTGATTATTTTCTATGCAAGACTGTTCTAAAGCCTTTTTTAGAGGGATATGTTTGAGCTTTCCTGTAGTAGCAAACCCTGTAGAATAGGTGGCTAAAAAGGCAAAAGGACGCTCGGGATCTTTTTTGTTTTCCGCTAAATGAAAGCAGACTTTTCCTACTTGCTGCCACTTTGGAGCCTTTTCTCGAAGAAAGGGGTGGATACCACCGCGCTTATTAACAGTCTCTTGTGCCCAAAAATTAAGCTGATCCCACATCTTTTTTAAACGCGTTAACGAAAGGTATTCTCCACCTTTCATTGGTGGCATTTTAAATATCCACTCGGTCAAACGGTCTGGTTTAGGAACCTCTATTGGAGAAAACTCGACCTCCTCAGGAAAATGGCATAGTCCTGTAATGTATTCTTTGGAAATCTCCTGCCAGAATTTTAAGATCGGGTTCTGATCATACACTATCTTATCAGCGGCTAGATAAAACCATCCTTCTCTCCAATCTTTGGAAAACTTTTTATGTAGGGCAAGAAAATGGGGAGGGAGATTTTTTGAGTGACTGGAATGCAAAAAACCCTGAGGAGACAGTGAAAGCGAATAGGAACAAGATTTAAAAGTGGTAGTATCCATTTGTTGGTGTGATCACAGCTCCTTTAGTCTGACTTCTTTAAGAAAATTCCATCAACATACGATTTTG
>CBEWFH010000205.1:0-2621 GCA_965555895.1 uncultured Simkaniaceae bacterium | reverse complement strand
CTGACCAGTTTCAATTTTTATCTATTTGTCGCACTTCGCGGTTGAAAGGGCGGTTTATTTCAACGATTTATCATAATCAGAAAGATTGAATTTTGAAATGTGCAAGAAGTCTACTTTCTGCACCCATAAAATAAATTCATTTAAACCCAATTTTGTGTTGCATTAATTGGTGGCGGTACAGAATGCTTCTAAATCAGGGAACGTCAAGATTTGCTTTATCTAAACCTAGGAGTATTATTATGGAAGTGGCAAATAGACCAAAAATTGAGTCATTTATAGATCCTATTACACTAGACGACCTTTCTGACCCATGGGTACATATAGGATGTTCAAAAGATTTTAATTATTCTTCTGTTGTGCTGATTATTGAGAAACATAAAAAATGTCCTTGGTGCACCGCAGTTGTGACAATGCAAGACTTTATTCCAAATCGGACACTCAAGAGTGGTCTTGAAGAAATGCAGCAGCAGGCACTGACTCAAATGAGGGTGCCTTCCCCTTCTCCCTCAGCTCCACCTTTGAAAGTAAATGAAAATCAAGAAAACTTATACGATGAGACTTCATCAAAAAACAGTGACCATACTGACCCTAACTCTCTTTACCCGGATCTGTCATCTTTTAATGTAGTACCCTCGGAGGCTCGCTCATTAACTTATGAACGGCAACCTTTGTCAGTTTCCTCACCACCTCCAGCATGTACTTCTCAGCAATTTACTCCTAAGAAATCAGAGACAAGAAGTCTTCCAACCGATCTATTCTATTCACGTCAACAAGGTAAACGACCATCCACCGTTCCTGTCGATATTGTGGAAATAGAAAAGAATTCTTTTTTTGGTTGGCTGGATAGCAAGATTTCTTCAAGAGATTTTTTCGGACCTAATGTAAGTAGCTTGGTAGATTCCTCAGGAAATGACCTTTTCTACCATTTAATTCCTCAATGTGGGCAGGGAGTTATAAGAGGTATTAACGAACTTGCAAAAACACTTTCATCTCTAGAAAAACGCCCAGAATGGCAAAGGCATGATGGATCCATTATCTATGAAAAGCTTCCTGTTTTGTTACAATTAAGCTTATCCAAAGATGCTTTCGATACAAATGGATTTATTGACTTGAAAAAAATTCACATCTTTTCAATCGATACCATCCAAGGAAACTCAGTAGCCCAACGAAAAGATTATTGGGCGAACCACTGCAAAAGTTGTTCGAAAAAAGCCCAGTATTTAAGAAGTTTAACAACCTGCACTGCCTTAATGCTCAGAATTAGGGGTGGGCGGAACTTTGATCTCAGAAAGTATAAGGATAGCTTTAAAACAATACCTTACGTTGACTGTGATGAATATTGGCATACAAAGTTACACACAATTCTTCCGATAATTTTTAAAGGCTATTTTTATCAGTTTCCTAAAGCAATAGAAATTGCTAAAGATTCTGCTAAAAAGCTTGAAGAGTCAAAAAAGTTGGATCTGGTCGACTTCATGAATTCTAAATCCACATCCTTGTAATCCTCACACGATGTATCAGTACAATCATTTTTGAAGTCTTTTTCTATATCACGAAACGTCTTTTCTGTTTTTAGCCAGCTTAGTAGAGGGGTGGCTAATGTCGCACTTCAGAGTTGAATCGGCGCTCCTAAATCGATATGTAGACTACATATCGATTTAGGAGACAATTTTGAGACTTTTTCGTTACTTCTTCAGAAGATGTGCAATAATTGTCATATTCCATTATAAAATAATAAACGACGCAGTAAGATGTGGGGAATATGACCCAAATAGATTTAAAATTTATGTAAGGTAAAGAAAATGGAAAGAGTCACTAATTCAAACAATGTAAATTATCCTCAAGAAATATTCCAAACAAACGGTGTAACTGGAAAGCTTTCTAGTTATATTGTAGGGAATATTATTAAAATTACTCCTATAGCTTTAGGAATAATAGCGTCCAGTAATCTTCCTTTAGTTGAGGCGGGAGGCAGAAGAGATTGTATGGTTGAGTGTCTTGGGCCAAATCCAGAGGGTGAGGCTCCAAATATTACTTTGTGCAATTTTTTGTGCCTTTGCTTAAGGGAGATCAAGGTGTGCTTTGTTTAGGTAAAAAAACTTGAGTGTGTGGAATGGATAGCCTCGATTTTGTAAATAGTATTCCATTTAAGTTTTGCTTTCTTATGTTTAGAGTAATTCTAACATCTCTTTGTATATGTGGTGGTATTGAACTTTTTAATTTTAAAAATCTTTATCCATTTTTTACTTTTAAAAGGTTAGTTAGTCTTTTTCTCTTAATCCTCGGATCGAGACTTTTGCTTGTCGTTGTAGTATTTTATGAATTCTAAACTATCAGCATTTTCAGTGATTAATCAGGCAGACTAGGCCCGATCAAGGTTCTTTCCAGAAGCTTTATACTCCCTTTTTCTTTAAGCGCTGCGATTTCTTCAAAGCTTAAGCCAGTCAGCTTGGAAATTTGAGCAGGATCTAGCCCTTGCTTCCAAAGAGCTCGTGCAATTTCAAACTTCTCTTTCTTGCGACCTTCTTTGTGGCCTTCCTTATGCCCTTCCTTGTGGCCTTCCTTGTGGCCTTCCTTGTGGCCTTCTTCACGCTCCTGACGACGGGCATCAAATTCATCGG
>CBEWFH010000204.1:0-2632 GCA_965555895.1 uncultured Simkaniaceae bacterium | reverse complement strand
CCCCCCCGCGAACCTACCAGTGCCAAATAGCTTCCTTATTTTTATCAATTAAAGCTTAAAGCACTATCCTACAGAGGATTTGGGGTCTCTTTTTTTCTTTCTCTCTGTATCCTCTGTGCTCTCTCTGGTGAAAAATTAGATACAAGACGTTTGAGGGCTAATCACTCCAGCAACAATGGAGAAGGCACTTGCCACGTTTAGAGAGTTTTTGGAGCCGATGAGGGGGATCTGCACGATGTGGTCGGCAGCGCGGAGGGTTTCTTTTTTGAGACCATACTCTTCATTTCCTAATAGGAGAGAAAAGGTTTTAGGAAAGGAAAAATCGTGGATGGAAGGGGCTCCTTCCACTGTTTCCAATGCGATGAGGGGTTTGGGAAGTGAAAAGAGATCCCCTTTTCTTGTTGGTACGATTGCTGCTGTTCCCATTGCTGTTTTTTCTACTTTGGGATTATCGATATAGGGGGCATTTGGGGAGAAGACAACGGTACCGAGGCGAAAAGCCTCCACGGTTCGGAGGATATTACCTATGTTAAAGGCTGAGCGGAGATCTTCGAGATAGATTGTGACGGGACCAAAGGGGACATCAGAAAGAGTGTCAAAACGCTTTACAAGGAGGTTATGTTCCTGGAGGGAAATGGCAGCTTCTTTCATGTGGAGGTGAAAACGGTCGATAACATTTTCATTGGTTTCTTCTAGTGGTGGAAGTTTGAGCCACGCTTCCATTGTCCGGTAATGGGGATCAAGAGGGAGCTGTTGTTCGTAGAGGATGCGGAGGTGGAGTCCTCCGTTTTTATGTCTGCGGCGATGCGATAGCGAGAGAAACTTCTCTTTTGTAAACATCACCCTTTTGCAGCAAGAAATGCTTCTAAGTTACCATCAAAGACGTGGATCCCATCTTTTTCAATAGAGATAATTTTTGTAGCAAATTCATTGATAAGATCTCTGTCGTGGGCGGCAACGATGGCCGTTCCTTGAAACTCTGAAAGGCCCCAACCGAGCGCAGAGACTGCCTCCAGATCGAGGTGGTTATTCGGTTCATCTAAGACAAGGGTATTGTGGACGTTAAGAAGAAGGGCGCCGAAGATGAGGCGAGCCGTTTCTCCTCCTGAGAGTTTGGAGATTTCTTTAAAGGCGTCATCCCCACAGAAGAGCATTCTTCCCATCACTCCGCGGATTTCTTGATCATAAGCATTGGGTTTATACCGTTTGAGCCAGTCGAAAGCTTGAATTTTTTCAGACTTGTCGATGAACTTATCATGGTTTTGAGGGAAGTAACCAATGTCGACTTGATGTCCCGGTTCAATTATTCCACTATCAGGTTGAAGCTTTTCAACGAGCATCTTCAGCAAGGTTGTCTTTCCAATGCCATTTATTCCAATGACAGCGATCTTATCCCCTTTTATCACCTCAATCGAAAAATCTTTGATCACTTGGTTTCCATTGAAGGCTTTGCTGATCCCTTCCACTTTTAGGATCACCTTTCCAGGTTGTTTCTCAGGGGGGGTGAACCGCATAAAAGGACGTTGGATATTTGATTTTTTGAGGTCTTGAGGTTGAAGACGTTTGATTTCTCGGACCCGGGATTGTACTTGAGAAGCCCTTGTTCCCGCCCCAAATTTTGCGACAAACTCTTTAAGCTGGGCGATTTTTTTCTCTTTTGACTTTGCTTCAAGCGCTGACCTTTCGCGAACTGCAGTTTTTGCAACGAGCATTTCGTCATAATTTCCCGGATAGGTGATGATTGTGTCATAGTCGATGTCGGCAATGTGAGTGGTGACACTATTTAAAAAGTGGCGGTCATGACTGACGACAATGAGGGTTCCTTTGTAATTACGGAGGAAATTTTCAAGCCATCCAATCGATTCTAAATCGAGATGGTTTGTTGGCTCGTCGAGAAGGAGAGCCTCAGGGTCACCAAAAAGAGCCTGGCATAAAAGAACGCTAAACTGCAAGTCACTAGGGAGCTCATGCAATTTTTTTTCATGGAACTCAGTTTCGACTCCCATCCCAATCAGGAAGATTTCAGCATTAGCTTCTGCGCTATACCCATCCTCATCGGCAATGATCTCTTCTAAATCACCCAGGCGCATCCCAATCTCATTAGTCATCTCTTTGTCGTAGAGCATTTCTCTTTCGGTTAACGCGTTCCACAGGCGCTCATTTCCCATGATAGCTACATCAAGAACTCGGGCATCTTTAAATTCTTCGATATTTTGCCTTAGGAAACCAACTTTTTTCGGCAGTGAAACAGAGCCTGAAGTTGCATCTTCAACCCCCATCATAATCTTTAATAATGTTGATTTTCCCGCTCCATTCGGCCCTGTCAAACCATACCGGTTCCCCGGATTAAAGGCGGCGCAGACTTCGTCGAAAAGGATCCTTGCCCCAATCTTTTTTGAAATATTGTCTAATACAATCATAATGGGCCAGATTGTAGCAGAAGATTTAATCAAAAACAAGCCCTGAATTCACGAGAGTTGTTGGTGATTGCTTCATCAAGTCCCATCTGTTCGAATTTTTTTCCTCCCTCAACATCATCCATCCCCACCCCTCGATTCCTAGGCCATGAAGCCTCTGATTCAATGACTTCCCGGCTAAAGCCGGTAGATTGAATCTAGGCATAAATGCAGCT
>CBEWFH010000203.1:0-2645 GCA_965555895.1 uncultured Simkaniaceae bacterium | reverse complement strand
ATTTATTATAATAAAGTGCCCCCCCGCGAAGCTACCAGTGCCAACTGATCTGAGTTGTGAAATTATTTCATTTATGCTCAGCAATTCTATAGAAATTTCTAGAAATCGATTCTTCTAAATTCAAGAAAACTGATGCCTCAATCAAGAAGTTATGCTATATTAAGGTGTTAAAAAAAACTTTGGATATAACATGCGTGTTCCTCTCTCTTGGTTAAAAGATTATGTAAAACTTGAACTTTCGAATGATGAGCTCTCTGATGTATTGACACTCGCAGGGCTCGAAGTGGATAAAGTTGAGCCAACTCCTTTTTCCTTTAAAGGGGTGGTTGTGGGCAAGGTAATGGAAACGAAGCCTCACCCCAATGCTGACAAGTTGAAAGTTGCGCAGGTCTTTGATGGAAGTGAAACATTGCAAATTGTCTGCGGCGATCCAAAATGCGCAGTAGGGATGAAAGTTGCCCTCGCAACAATTGGGGGAACCCTCACTGATGCAGAGGGGAAGACATTTAAGATTAAGAAGTCAAAACTCCGCGACGTTGAATCGTTTGGGATGCTTTGTGCAGAAAATGAGCTGGGCCTTTCTGAGGAATCTAATGGAATCATCCAACTGGATGAGGATTCGGCAGTTGGTACCGATTTAACAGAGCTTTTGGGTGATGTTATCTTTGAGATTTCACTGACTCCGAACTTAGGTCACTGCATGAGTATATTCGGGATAGCGCGCGATGTCGCAGCTCTCTTAGATCAAAAGGCAAAGAGACCAAAGGTTCACATTACATCGGAAGAAAAACGGTGCGATGTTTCTGTTGATGTGAAGGACAAGGAAAACTGCTACCGTTATAGCTGCCGCAAGATCCGAGGTGTTAAAGTAGGCCCTAGTCCAGATTGGATGAAAGCCCGTCTTGGGAATGCTGGCGTAAGAAGTATCAATAATATTGTCGATATCACCAACTATATAATGCTCGAGCTTGGACAGCCCCTGCACGCCTTTGACGCAAAGAAGATCCACGGACAGAAGATTAGTGTTCAGTCTACAGAAAAAGAAATCACTTTTAAGACCCTTGATGGGGGAAAACGGAAGATTCCGGCAAATATTTTGATGATCCATGATGAGAAAGGACCTGTGGCTGTTGCTGGGGTAATGGGAGGCGAAGAATCAGAAGTTGATGAGAATACGACAAATATTATTTTAGAAGCTGCTCACTTTAACCCTTCTGCAATTAGAAGGGGGAGTAAAGCCTTGGGACTTCGGAGTGAATCATCAGTCCGTTTTGAAAGGGGGGTGGACTCTAAAATGGTCGCGATAGCTCTTGACCGCGCTGCAAGTTTAATTGCGGAGCTTGGTGGGGGCGAGATTGACGAAGGGAAAGTCGATATTATCTCTAAAGAGCAAAAAGCTCGAACAATTAAGCTCCGCCTGGCTCGGACAAATCAAATCCTTGGGACAAAGTTATCTTTAAGTGAAATGGAATCCTTTTTAAAGCGCCTAGAGATAGAGGTGAAGGAAGAGGGAGAGACCTTGAGTGTCACTGTCCCCTCATATCGAAATGATATCCACTATGAGATCGATTTGATAGAAGAGGTTGCCCGCATTTATGGGTATAACAACATTAGCAAGTGTGAAGCGCGAGTAGTCAACTCTCACCTTCCTCATGCACCAATTTTTCTCATCGAAAGAGAGGTCCGTACACGTCTGATTGGAAGGGACCTCCAAGAGTTTTTAACATGCGATTTAATCAGCCCCGAGCTCTCCGAACTCTCCATCGAGAAAACCTTAGGAGAAAAAGAGGAGATCCATGTTCTTCGCCCTAGTTCGGTCGATCAATCAATCATGAGAACCTCTCTTCTTCCTGGAATGCTTCAAGCGGTGAAACATAACTTCGATCGGCAAAATGAAGATATCTCCGCTTTTGAAATTGGGAAAATCCACTTTAAAGATGGAGACCATTTTAGAGAGAGATTAACCGCAGCGATTTTGCTAACGGGAAAAAGTGGCCCCCATCATTGGGAAGTAAAACCAAAAGAGGTCGATTTCTTCGACCTTAAAGGGATGATAGAAACCCTTTTGGATGGGTTTCATGTAGGCGGAGCAAGTTTTGAGTCGAGTCGACTCAAGAGTTTCCACCCTGGCATTCAGGGAGCAGTCTCTTCAGGAGAGACCCGTCTCGGTGTTTTAGGAGAGGTTCATCCTGACCGTTTGAAAAGACTAGGAATTGAAAAGCGGGTCTTTTATGGGCAAATCGATTTACATGATCTAATGAATGCCTCGGGAAAAGATAAAAGGATGACTTCTCTTCCGCAGTTTCCAGGTTCTGATCGCGATTGGACAATTACCCTCCATCAAGAGGTCCCTCTTGGAAAAGTTATTGATGTAATCGCCAGTTTTCCCTCAAAACTCTTAAAAGAGAGTTATCTCCTCGACCTATATGAAAGTGAAAAACTTGGAAAAAATAAGAAAAATGTTACCTTCCGCTTCACCTACAGAAGTGAAAAGCAAACGGTTGAACAACCCCAAGTTGAGAAGGAACATGAGCGTCTGATTACAGAAGTCACAAAAAAGTTCCGTGATTTTATTTCGTAAACCCCAATGTGTGGCACTGGTAGCTTCGCGGGGGGGCACTTTATTATAATAAATAATGTACTCT
>CBEWFH010000202.1:0-2661 GCA_965555895.1 uncultured Simkaniaceae bacterium | reverse complement strand
TTTCTCAAGAGCCTCCTGTACAACGGTTTTTCTTAGAGAAAAAATTTTTGATTTACAGGTGTGTCTTATAAAACTAGTATAAAATTTGAGTCCCAAGGTTCCTCCTATTTTTGAAAAGGGACTTTCAATTAAACTTTCTAATTTAGTTTTCAAAGATTCAAACATTCTATTGCTTATACTAGGGAATCTGATTCAAGTGTAGGGGGTCAAGGTATACCTGTGTTTTTCCGTCCACGATTAGATAAGGAATTGACAAATTAGCCCCTTTTACTCTATGCTATGTCCTTTGCTCTTTAATGGAATTTATGGAGAAGCTAATGTACGCGATTATTCAAACCGGCGGTAAACAATACCGGGTTGAAAAGGGAGATCAGATCGAAGTCGAACTACTCGGAATTGAGAGTGGAGCTATCGAATTTAAAGAAGTCCTAATGTTTAACGATGGAAAAGTTGCTCATATCGGCACCCCACACGTGGCACAGTGCCTCGTTAAAGGTGAAGTTTTAGGCGAGAAAAAAGGGCCAAAGATTGTCTCTTTCAAGTATAAAAGACGAAAGAACTACCGCCGTAAGGTTGGCCACAGACAAAAATATGCTGTTGTGAAAATTACCGACATTGAAAGGAACTAAGAATGGCACATAAAAAAGGTCAAGGATCAAGTAGAAACGGACGCGATTCAAACTCACAACGCCTCGGCATCAAAGCAACACATGGCGAATTTGTCACTGCTGGAAGTGTCTTGGTACGTCAACGGGGAACCAAATGGCACCCTGCGAAAAATGTGAAAAGAGCAAAGGATGATACCCTTTTTTCGCTGATTGATGGGGTCGTTCAATTCCGCAAAGGAAAGAACACCTTTGTATCGATTGCTCCACCACAGTAATTAACGAATTACTAACGTTTAAAAGATGAGATAGTATCATCAAATTAAACCTGTTTTCTTAACTCGTTCTAGTGGAAATTTCTCTATTGCCCTCCTTTGACAACCCACACGGGATTGCCTGCATCGGGCGCCTTGAACTTTTCTCCTACAATGAGCTTTTTTAACTTATAAGAAGCAAAGAATGTTTACAGATAGTATAAAAATGAAGCTTACTGCCGGTAAGGGAGGCAATGGAACAATTGCCTGGCGTCGGGAAAAATATATCCCGAAAGGTGGCCCCTTTGGTGGAAATGGTGGATGTGGTGGCTCGGTTATCATCAAGAGCGGCCCTCAGGTCTATTCCCTTGATGCTTATCGGAATCGTCGGCTGATCTCTGCTGAAAATGGGCGGCCGGGTGGAACGAATAATAGACACGGTCGGAATGGACAGGATCTCATCATCACAGTCCCATGTGGCACTTTGGTTACAGATATTGAAACGGGCGCTTTCCTTTATGATCTAACGAAGCCGGGCGAAGAATTTCACATTTGCACAGGAGGACGAGGAGGAATGGGAAATACCTTTTTTAAAACCCCGACCAACCAAGCCCCTGCCAAATGTACACCTGGAAAAGAGGGTGAGGTTAAAGATGTTGAGCTTGAGCTTAAGCTTATTGCCGACGTTGGCTTTATGGGATTTCCGAATGCCGGAAAATCAACTCTTCTCTCAAAACTTGCTGCAATCGAGGTAAAAACGGGTGCTCATTCTTTTACCACACTAAAGCCCAACTTAAGTTTTATTCAGTTTGATGATTATTCGAGGATCTATTTAGCAGATATCCCCGGAATTATCCTCGATGCCCACAATAACAGAGGACTCGGTCTTTCGTTTTTAAAACATGTGGAGCGTTCTTCAACACTCATTTATATCATCGACATTTCTGGTGAGGAGGGGCGAGACCCCTTTAAAGATTTTCAGACGCTACGCGATGAAGCAAAGGCTTACTCCCTAGCAATCTTAAATAAGCCCTTTATTGTTGCTTTGAATAAAGTTGATAAAGGGAATGAAGAGTATCTAAATGCTTTTAAAAAAAAGTATCCGTATGGCGCTGAAACTCTCTTCGAAATCTCTGCTCTAGAGGAAACAGGACTCTCTTCCCTTACTCAAAAAATGCGGGAACTTGCCCAAGCAAATGGGAAAAAATATCATTGATATTTTGCTTTCTTCCGATTATTAAGGAGGAATGTGTCAAAGACTTTTATTTTTTTTAATCTTTTCGTTTTCTCTTTTTTCAAATCCGGTTGGGTTAGAAGTCATCAAAGGAGATGCTCACCTTTCTGGTGGTGGGAAAGGAACTCTCCATATTCATGCACGTAATGGCGCTGTTCTCTACTGGAAAGATTTTTCCATTGGAGAAGGTGAACTCACCTGTTTTCTTCAGCCGGGGGAAACCTCTTGGGTTTTAAATCGTGTCACTGGAAATCTTTCGAGCAAAATTTTAGGAGAGCTTCATGCAAATGGGCAGGTGGTCCTTCTAAATTCTCATGGCATTCTCTTTGGAAATGGGTCAATTGTTGATGTGGAAGGAATCATCGCATCGACTCTTAATGAAGGAACTATTGTCAATAAGGGGATGATCCGCGCGCGGAGTGGCGATGTCATTTTGATCGGGAGAGAGGTTGAAAGTTCTGGAACGATTGAAATCATTGGAAAGAGTCTTGTGAAAGGAGAGTGCCCTTTCAACGAGACTGTAAGAATAACTGTGTAAATGAAAAAATGTTAAGGAAAAATAACGTTG
>CBEWFH010000201.1:0-2684 GCA_965555895.1 uncultured Simkaniaceae bacterium | reverse complement strand
CGTTATTGTAGGGATTTATCTAACGATCCGAACACGGGGAATTCAATTTCAATATTTGATTTATGCCCACAAACTCGCCTTTAGTCGCCATGATGATGAGGCTCAAGGGGATATTAGTCACTTTCAAGCACTCATGACAGCTCTTGCCGCAACCATTGGAATAGGAAGTATTACAGGGGTGGCAACAGCTATAGTACTCGGTGGAATGGGATCTCTTGTCTGGATGTGGGGAGCAGCCCTTTTTGGAATGGCCACTAAATATGGAGAGGCTATTTTAGCGATTAAACATCGTGTGACTGATGAGAGAGGAGAGATGTGTGGCGGACCGATGTATTACATCGAGAAAGGGATAAAGTGGAAGTGGCTCGCTGTTATTTTTGCTGTTTTAGGTGCCATTACTGCTTTTGGAACTGGGAATATGGTCCAGGCAAATTCTGTAGCTCTAGCCCTTGCCGATCTCTTTCATATCGATCCCGTTTGGTCGGGAATTGCCCTTGTAATTATTGTTGGGGTTGCTCTCATTGGAGGAATTAAAAGTATTGGAAAAATTACAGGAGTTTTGGTTCCGGCAATGGCTCTTTTTTACATAGTTGGTGGACTTATCATTATCGCCCTCCGCATAGAAGCGGTACCTGCCGCTTTTGGGCTTATTTTTCGCTCTGCATTTAGTGGCCAAGCAGCTATCGGAGGGTTTGCTGGAGCCACTATGATGACGGCGATACAAATGGGTATTTCTCGTGGCGTTTTTTCGAGTGAAGCGGGTCTTGGAAGTTCTCCGATTGCAGCTGCTGCTGCAAAAACCGATACACCAGGACGACAAGCCCTTGTTTCGATGTGCAGCGTCTTTATCACCACCGGGATTGTTTGTACGATTACGGGTCTCGTTATTGCAGTATCAGGAGTTCTTGGAGAGTTAGGTGCTGATGGAAAGATTCTTGATGGTTCTGCGGTGACCCTTCATGGTTTTGATAATAGTATCCCTTATGGGGGACTCATTGTGACAATTGCTCTGATACCCTTTGCCTATTCGACGATTCTTGGATGGGCCTATTATGGGGAAAAATGTATTGAATATCTCTTTGGTTACCGAGCTACAAAAGCCTATCGGGTGATCTACACTCTCTTAGTTTTTCCCGGCGCAGTCTTAGGACTTAAATTGGTGTGGGGATTTGCTAATATGATGAATGGGCTGATGGCCTTTCCCAATCTAATCGCCCTCTTTATCTTAGCTGGAGTGATCTCGAAGGAAACCCACTTTTTTAGACATCTTCTTAAAAAAGAAAAGCTTGAGAAAAAAAATGCCCGTTTTAGAAACAGAAAGGATGAAGCTCCGCCCCCTATCAGCCAGAGACGAAGATAACCTCCTCAAAATCTTTGCCGACCCCATTACCATGGAATTCTATCATGGTATAAAAAATTGTATTGACGCGAAAGTATGGATTGAGAAATCAAGTAACCTTTACAAACAACAAGAAATTGGTTTTTTAGCTTGCAAGCTCAAAGCCTCTGGAGAGTTTGTAGGGATCTGCGGCCTCCCTTCCTCAATCTCCTATCAATGGTCGCGATGAAATCGAAGTGGGTTACCTCTTTGTCAGAAAGTTTTGGGGACAAGGGCTTGCTACCGAAGCCGCACGTGGTTGCATGGATTATGGCTTTCATCAAAAGGGGTACAAGCGAATCATCTCTCTTACTGATCCTGCTAATTTTCGCTCGATTCATGTTGCTGAAAAAAATGGTTAAAAAAAAAAGGAGATGACAATCTATAAATGGTGGGATGCAGCAGTCTACGTTTTGGATAGTGTTGTCACAAGTTGATCAATTCTTAATCGACTCCTGGAGAAAAATTTCATCGTTGCCTTCCTTCGAAAGCCCAATTTGGGTTTCCTGTATCAGGCTCCTTGAACTTTTCTTCATGAGCCGTTTCTTTATTGACCCTCTTGTGACGACACTATCTAGAAAATTTCTCCTCAGTCTCTGCAAGCTGAGCCTTTATTTTATCGACAAGCTCTTTAGGAGCCCTTTCTATAAAATTGGGGTTGCTCAGCTGCCCCTTTAGAGAAGCGATTTGCTTCTCGAGTTTTTCTCGTTCTTTCGCCAGCCGTTGTTTTTCTTTTTCCTGAAATTCTTCCGGAAGGGGAATGATGATTTTTAGATCTTTTACCGTTGCAGATGATGTAAAACCACTTAGGGGTTCTTTTGGATTAAAGGAGAGCTCTTTAATCCGAATAAGAGAAGAGATGATCCTTTGATGCTCTTCTACAGTGGCAGTTTTTCCCTCGATGATCACATCGGTTGTCGCCGAGGGAGGGAGTTGCATCTCAGCGCGGATATTCCGGATCGCATAGACCACCTCATTGATATAAGCAAAGGTTTCCTCTACCTTGGTTGAGATATCCTCTTTAGAGATCACTTTTGGATAAGGGGCAATTGTGCAAGCAGGGGAGAGAAGCGCTTTGATCGCCTCCGCAGTGTAAAGATCAGGATTTGCCTCTTTCAGCCCCACAAATTTTTCCTTTAACAGATGGAAAATCTCTTCGGTAATAAAAGGGGCAATGGGGTGCATCAATCGGATTGCAGCAAGGAGAACAATCGTGAGAACCTTTTGCTTATTTTTGATGTCGCCACCCTTTCCAAAAAGAGTCGGCTTAGCCATCTCAACGTAGTAGGCACAAAATTCATCCCAA
>CBEWFH010000200.1:0-2692 GCA_965555895.1 uncultured Simkaniaceae bacterium | reverse complement strand
AAAATCTTACCTCGCCCACACCCAAAAAGAACTTGATGCTATCCCCTTAAAAGTCCCCTATATTTTAAAACCTAGCTACTCAAGAGCAGCACTTTGCATCCTGAAAGTCACCTCAAAAACGCCACCTAAAGTAAAGATAGACCCCCGCAATCCCCTAGTCGCCCAAGAATGGATCAATGGGGGGAAATACTGTTCATATTCCATTGCACATGAAGGGAAACTCTCTGCCCATACCGTTTACCCTGTTCAATTTTCAATCGATGGAAATGCCTGCCTGAATTTCGAAGCAATTAGCCACCCTAATATCCAAGAATGGATACAAAAATTTGTTGAAAAAGAAAATTTCACCGGTCAAATCGCATTTGATTTTATTGAAACATCCTCTGGAGATCTCCATGCTATTGAATGTAATCCTCGAGGAACAAGCGGGATTAATCTCTTCCAAGAAAAGGATGATTTTCCTTCTGCCTTTTTCAACACCCAAGAAAAGCTCGTTACTCCTACTTTAGGCTATTCGAAAAAGCTTGCATGGGGAATGCTTCTTTATGGATGGAAATCAGGGCAACTTATAAAATTTGCGAAAATTTTTATTATGCTTGAGGATGTTATCTTTTCAAAAAAAGACCTCAAACCTTTTTTCCACCAACCCCTTCTTTTCTTTGTATATCTCGTTAAAAGCTTAAAGCTTCGAGCACGCCTCCCTGCCATGTTCACTTTTGATATCGACTGGAATGGACAGGATGCAACCGACCTTGATCAAGTCTCTTGCGAAAAATCCTAACCTATCTGTAGGGTAATAAAAAACTTTTTGGAGTTAACTATGAAAAGAAAAGTCGTCAATCCTGACATACAACAAAAAAAACTTCAGCAATCGATCGAAAAAGAGCAAGAGAAAGATCTTAAGAATGAGCTTGAAGATGAACCCTCAGGAGTCCCCAAAAAAATCCCAAAAGAGCAGCCAAAAACCGGTCATAAATAATCACAATCTGTTATACTTAGCTTTTTATATTTAGAAATATGAGTATCGTTATGTTGACACCGTTATTAGTAATGGCATCAGTTGCCATGCCTCTTCTTGAAGTAAAACAACAAGCAAAGCAAACCGTTATCCTTATCCTCCTTGGCCCTCCAGGTGCAGGAAAAGGGACACAAGCTGTGATGCTCTCAGAGACCCTTCAAGCACCACATATTTCAACAGGAGACCTTCTTCGCTTTAACATCAAAGAGAAGACTGAGCTCGGAAAAACTGCTAAAGTATACATGGATCAGGGAAAACTTGTTCCCGATGATTTAATTCTCGATATGTTATTTGCCCGCGTTGCTAAAGAGGATTGTCAAAAAGGGTATATCCTTGATGGCTTTCCCCGCACCCTTGCCCAAGCAAAGGCCTACCATCAACGTTTAGGAAATGAGACAAAGACGATAGCACTTAATCTAGAGCTAAGCAATGAGATGATTGTCAAGCGTCTAACAAACCGAGTAATTTGTAGTCAATGCAGTACTCCTTACCACCTCTCGTTCTCTCCTCCTAAGAAAGAGGGACACTGTGATGAATGCAGTGGTGCCTTAATTCACCGAAGCGACGACAAGGAAGAGGTCATAAAAAATCGGCTCTCTGTTTACCATAGCCAAACCGCTCCCCTCATCACTTACTATTCTACGGAAAAGCGTCTGAAGGGGATTTCCTGCGATCAATCGATTGAGAAAGTTCTTGAAGAGATTCTCGATTACCTAAGAGAGATTTATCGAGCAATAAAAGACGAATAGGAACCACAGGAAGAGGATCCACCCAACATCTTGGATGAATGCCTCTATCCTCTCGACTACATTTCTTTATTTTAGAAACTTTCATTTATTAAAAAATGTTTCAATCACATTCCGATCAATGCGGAAAAGTCTCGCGCTAAATATCCCAAAAAATTCCCTTGATCCATCTTCTTCAATGGTATAGACAGAAGCAACAGAATGGATCGTATCCCCATCTAAATCATTAGAAACATCGATTTCAATAGGACTATCGCTATGAATCACCATCCGTTCTTTTAAATTTGTCCATTCCCATGGAAAGCCAATAAGCTCCCCTGTCCCAGTAATCAGTCCACCGGAACTTGTAAAAACGATTTCATGGAGATCTCCTTTTAAATCAGAAATCTGCTGCAATTCTAACACCTCCCCATCACTGGCGTTTAAAAAGCAGGAATCGATAAATCGATTCTCATCAGGGAGAAATGTCCGCTTCAAAAAGAAAAAGCCATAGTGCTCTGCTTCCTCTTTATCAGGAGATTGTGTTTTCATCTCTCCAATATAAAACTGTGACACTTCGGTTGCCATGAGATAGCAAGGGAAGAAAAGTAAAATAAAGATCCATTTTTTCATCATAAATACCTCTTAAGGATTTCGGTTGATTGTTCTATCCCTAAAGACCGTACATAAAAACAGGCTTTTTCTTCTATAATTTCTTCTTTATTTAAATCCCCAGCCCTCTGCAGAACCTCCCTTTTTCTCCTTAAATAATCGTAAAGGGTGATGGCAGCGGCAACAGATTAAGTTATAACTTTCGACCATTCCATACATTGGAACACGAAAAAGGAGGTCACATCCCTTTTTCGCCTCATCAGAAATTCCCTCTTTTTTATTTCCAAAGAGAAAACAAATCGGACGATCGAGAGGAAGTGTTTCCAAACTACTCTTT
>CBEWFH010000199.1:0-2708 GCA_965555895.1 uncultured Simkaniaceae bacterium | reverse complement strand
GAGAGTACATTATTTATTATAATAAAGTGCCCCCCCGCGAAGCTACCAGTGCCCTGATAAAAAGACTCTAGAAAAAATCGATCTCCCCTTCTCAAGCTATGGAAGCTTTAAGGTCCTAGGAAATGTCCTTTATTTTGCTGGGGCCTCTCCGAGTGAAGTGAGGGTTTTAGCAAAATATAATGTAGATGACGGAAGTCTAGAGCGGATTCGGAAATCAAAAGAGTTAGAGGTTGACTCAGGGTACCTTTCTCTCCCTGAAACATTGGAATTCCCGACTGAAAATGGAAAAACAGCGTATGCCTTTTATTACCCTCCAAAGAATAAAGATTATGAAGGAACCGATCTCCCCCCTTTGATTGTAAGGAGTCATGGAGGCCCTTCGGCCCATGTTGTTCCTGTTTTAAGTTTAGAAATCCAATATTGGACTTCGCGTGGAATAGGTTTTCTAGATGTCAACTATGGAGGAAGTACCGGTTATGGGCGAGAGTATCGAGAACGGCTAAAGGGAAATTGGGGTATTGTCGATGTCGATGATTGTGTGAATGGTGCACTCTATCTCGCGAAAAATGGGCGTGTTGATGGAGAAAGGATGGCGATTAAAGGGGGAAGTGCCGGTGGATATACAACTCTTGCTGCCTTGGCCTTTAAAGATGTATTCAAGGCTGGCGCAAGTTATTATGGTGTCTCAGATTTAGTAGCCCTAGCAAATGATACCCATAAGTTCGAAGCGTGCTATTTAGATGGGTTAGTTGGCCCTTATCCTGAGGAAAAAGAGCGCTATGTTGCCCTTAGCCCCATTCATCATACCGACAAACTCTCTTGCCCAGTCATTTTACTTCAGGGAGCTGAAGATAAGGTTGTCCCTCCAGCTCAGGCTACAATGATGTTTGATGCTCTGAATGAAAAACATATTCCTGTTGCCTACATTTTGTTTGAAGGGGAGCAGCATGGCTTTAGGATGGCTGAAAATATTAAAAAAGCACTCGACTGTGAACTTTATTTCTATGGAAAGATTTTTAAGTTTTTGCCAAGTGATGACCTAGAACCCATTAAAATCCATAATTTGCAATGAAAAAGATCTTTTATTCTTTTGTCCTTTCTTCTACTCTTTTTGCCATTCAAGAAGGGACGTTTGCCGAGTATCAAGAGGCCCAGCAAAAAAGTGTTCAAGCTGAGGTCCAACAAAGCTATCAATATCCCCTTCTAAAGGATATACAAGCTCCAACTGAAGAAAAAGAGCTCTCTCTTCAGCAGCAGGTGGTCGATTACTTTGGGACCTTTGTCACTTCTTCCCCCTACCCAGGTGTCCGGGCAACCTATGAAGGGAATGAGCTGATGTCCAGTCTTTCCAATGTAAATAAGGATCTGCAAATCCTCCTTGAGCTCGAAGAAGCTAATAAATTCCTGGCTAAAGAACAGATTCCCTATCCGAAGCATCCTCGCATTTTTATGAGTGGAGAAATCGAGTTTACAGGATTTATCCTAAGAGATGCTACCGCACATGCTCACAGTGATCTTGAGCTAGTCGATGCTGAGCTCGACTTTTTAATTGTCATGGCTCCCTGGATTTATGGCTTCATCAGCTTTGAATATGATAGTTTTGTTGATCCTGCTCTTAGCAATAGCCGTATTGCGAACTCCCGTATTAAAGAAGATTCGGTTTTTGTAACCTTCGGGGACCTGACTGTAGTTCCCTGGTACCTTACGATTGGCCAAACTTATCTCCCCTTCGGGCAGTATTCAACTTATGATGTAATACGTGTCCCTATGACTAGAATTCTTTTTCGAACAATTGCTCGCGATGTTACCCTCGGTTACTTTGATGATCTCCTCCAAATTTCAGTGTTTGCCCTTAAAGGGGATAGTCATACTGATTCTGGGAATAATGTGAATAACTATGGGATGAATTTGGGGATTCATTTCAACATCAAGGAATTTGATGCTAAAATTGCAGGGGGAATCATTAGAAATGTTGCTGACTCTGTGGGAATGCAAGCCGCTTTTGGAGATCCTGCCAATATCGAGCAGCTTCATCATGTCGTTCCAGGGGTCAATGCAAACCTCAACTTCACCTGGAAAAGGTGGAATCTCATTGGAGAATATAATCAATCCCTCCGCCCCTTTGACGCCCGCGATGCCGCTTTTAGCTCCAATGGAATAAATTTTAAAGGTGCAAGGCCTAAAGCTTTTGATGTTGAACTCGCCTACTCTTTTAACATTGCAAAACGACCGAGTTCCATTGCCTTTTCCTACTCGCGAAGTTATAAAGCCCTTGGATTTAATGTCCCAAAAGAACGGATGGGACTAACTTGGTCCTACCACTTATTCCGCGGCAATCTATTAAGTATCGAGATGAATTCTGATAAACTTTACGATAGTAATAATCGCGCTGCTGGAAATATTGTTAGGGGAAATCCCTATTACATTAATCCATCAAACCTAGGCCATCATGATTACTCTTTTGGCGTTGATTATCTCTTCTATTTCTAGATTAATTTTGTTTAAAGAGTAATAATTCATAATTGATTAAAAATAAATGATTTGTGATTTTTTTCATTTCCATCTTTTGTCATTTCTAGTCAATGACTAACAAAAAAATCTATTTTGTAATTCCCTATCCTTGATATAGTTGGATCTTCTTTAACCATTAGCGATCGCCCTTTCAACCGCGAAGTGCGACAAATAGATAAAAATTGAAACTGGTCAGA
>CBEWFH010000198.1:0-2719 GCA_965555895.1 uncultured Simkaniaceae bacterium | reverse complement strand
CTGACCAGTTTCAATTTTTATCTATTTGTCGCACTTCGCGGTTGAAAGGGCGCTTTGAAAGAAGGGCTATAAGGGCTTCATTAGCTTTTCCCTTTTCAGGGACTACTGTGAGTCGGACCTTAAGAATATCTTCCTCCCAGCCGACAATCTCATTTTTTGAAGCTTTGGGGATGACTTTCACTGAAATTTTCATATTGACACTCGAATCCTAGTTCTTTAACATGCTAGCGTGATGAATTTATTTTTACTCCCTCACCATCCTTCCTACCATCATTGTCACTAAAGACAATCGATTCTTTGTGTTCATCATTAATTTTAACGTAGGAAGAAAATCATGACGAAAAAAGCAAGTTTTATGCGTGTGATCAGCGGCACATTTTTAATCGCTGGAACGATGATTGGAGCGGGGATGCTTGGCATCCCGCTGGTGACGGGTGTATCAGGATTTTGGCCAGGGATTGCAATTACAACAATCGTTTGGTTTTTTATGTACTGCACGGGGCTTCTTTTTTTAGAAGTCACCCTCTGGATGCCTGATGGAAGTAATGTCCTCTCTATTGCTGGGCGCTTTTTTGGAAAAGGGGGACGCCTTATTTCTGGGGGGATGTTTGTCTTCCTCTATTATTGTTTGTTAATTGCCTATTTTGCTGCGGGGGCCCCTCTTCTTGGGGATGCCTTTTCTTCATTGGGATTATCATTTACCGGATGGGAAATGTTTGCCGTTTTTGGCATTATATTTGGGGCAATTGTAGCCATTGGACCGAAATCGATAGATCGGGTCAATATCATGATGAGTGTTGCGATGATAGCTGCATGGTTTATCCTTATCGGAAGTGGGGGAGGGGAGGTTGAACCGGCCCGCCTAAAGTTTATTAAATGGCCAGCGATGTTTATGGCGATGCCTGTTCTTTTCAGCGCCTTTGGGTTCCACAATGTCATTCCCTCTCTTTGTACCTACTTAAAAAGGGATAAACGGTCACTCCGCTTTGCCGTTTTTTGGGGATCATTTTTGCCACTCATTGTTTATATCGTATGGCAGTGGCTTGTCATTGGAGTGATCCCTCAAGAGGCTTTGGCAAAAACCTTAGAAGAGGGAACTGCGATCACAGCAGCATTCGGGTCTGTGACAGGAAACCCAACCTTTGTAACGGTTGGGAGGTTTTTTGCCTTTTTTGCGATTGTCACCTCAACTCTGGGTGTAGCCTTTTCAATGGTCGATTTTCTTGGCGATGGTTTTAAGATTGAAGAGAGAAAGGGGCTCAGATGGGTTGGCCTGACCCTCCTCACCTTTATTCCTCCCTTTATTCTAGCAACCCTCAACCCAGGGATCTTCACGATGGCCCTAGGTATTGCCGGTGGTTTTGGAGAGGCTTTCCTCAATGGTCTCCTCCCCATAGGGCTCCTATGGGTCGGAAAATACATCTGGAAACTCAAGGCTGACCTCAACTGGCTCGAGAATAGGGGAGTCCTTTCCTTCCTTATCCTTTATGCCCTCTTTGTGGTGGCGCTAGAGGTGATCCACCTGACAGATTAAAATAACCTTTACCCCTTATAAATAGCTTTTGTCATATGATGGAAGGCATAAAGCCACCCCCATAACAATGAGTTTTTTTGGTTTTTTGGTATTCCGAAGGGCTTCTGTGTAGGTCATGAAGGGGGTCCCTTCAAGGCCGGGGATTTTAGGAATCGATACGCGGGCGCCGACAGCGATGAAGATCTTATCAGCGGTGAGCCGTTCCACTTCCCACCTCGAGGGTCATCTTATCGACAAACCGTCCTTCGTGGGGGTAGTAATCGATGTTGGGATTGTCAGCAGAAAGGGGCGATACTTTCTGATTCTTGCTCGATGGTTGAGCAAACTCGTTTTATGAGGTGCTCGAAGTCAACTTCAAAAGTCCCTTTAATGTTAATTTCAAACCGCTTGGCATCACGGATAAATGAGGCAATCTGAGCCGTATGGATAAGCATTTTTGAGGGGATGCACCCACGATTGAGACAAGTGCCGCCGAGGGGCCCTTTCTCAATAATCACAACCTTTTTTCCCATGTTGGCAACAGGGGTGACCAGTCTAGTCCCTCCTCCTGAACCGATGACTATCACATCATAATGCTTATCCATAATTCTCTTTTTAACTAAAGAGAAATTAGATGGCTACTATTGCCCTGGAGTGCCACTTATTTTTCCCTTTAGCGCTGCGTAGGCAAATAGAATTAACGCATTTACTTCGCTTTGCTCCTTTACCAAGGGGAAACCATCTTGGCTCGGCGCTCAGCTTGTATCTACATCAATTCTATTTGCCTATGCAGCGAAATAAGTGGCACTCCGGGGTATTACTCCAAATCACTTTGGAATATTAACCAACTAAGCGACCAAAGGTCCCTTTCCAAGAGCCTCCTCCATAACCAGGCGTAGGGTAATAAATATTGTTCTTAAGAGCAGCCGAGCGTTTTCTAATGCTTCTACAAGGGATTTAGAATGGGTACTATAATATGTGCCCATCGGTTCTATGAAAGCAGCAGCAACGGAGCATCGTTTGGTCTTGGACAGTAATATCGCGGAGCTGGATATTCTCACTTGCAATAGCTTGGGCTTCAGGGCTTATGTTCTTTGCAGCCATTTCGAACATCATTGTAAGAGCCTGAGAGTATTGATACATAAACATTTGATAGTGAGTGTACCGCCACCAATTAATGCAACACAAAATTGCGTTTAAATTTCC
>CBEWFH010000197.1:0-2723 GCA_965555895.1 uncultured Simkaniaceae bacterium | reverse complement strand
GAATTTGAAGGTGTCAGATAAAAGGTGTCCGTCAGGTCAAGTCTTGGCTATTACATATAGTGTATTATGGAAATCCCACGACTAGCTACCATTGTTTCAGATAACGATCGCCATTTTATCGATCATTTAGCTCCAATCTCTGAAGCTCTTGGAATTCCAATGATTGTAAATGATGACGAGATCGAAACTCTCGTCAAAATATATTATCCAAGGGTAAAAATTATTTATCAAAATTCTCTTGGATTGGGCCATTTCTTAGTAGGGAATTTTGAAATCATTTATACCTGTCTGCCTGCCCCCTTATTTCGAGAAATTGTTTTTACCAGCGAGCTACTCTATAACAAAACACTTTTTAATATTTGGTGTCCCCATGGAAACTCCGACAAGGGACATTTAGGAACACAGATGGAATACCTTCATCATGAAAAGAGTGCCCTTGTTTATGGACAAAAGTTAATCGACTTTCTTTCAGAAAAAGGATGTTATAATCAACTTGATTCAGTAATAGAAACGGGAAACTACCGATACAATTACTATTTAAAAAACAAAGATTTTTATCAAAAAAAACTATGTGAGTTAGTTAAGCTAAACAAGAACAAAACGATATTGTATGCTCCTACATGGAGGGACTGTGAGAGTTCTTCATCGTTTGATTCAGCAACTAAACTCTTAATAGAAACTCTCCCGGATCATTTAAATCTTATTATTAAACCTCACCCAAATTTGTTTTCGACTCCAGAACTTTCAGAGTTATTTTTCTATCAATACCAAGAGAGAGAGAACCTTGCAATCCTCCCAGACTTTCCCCCTATTTATCCGGTTCTGGATATTATAGATGTTTACCTCGGGGATATGTCTTCTATAGGCTACGATTTTTTAACGTTTCGAAAGCAAATGTTCTTTTTTAATACTAATAAACGGGATCCAAACAAGGACAAAGGGCTCTACTTAACAAAGTGTGGTACCCTCATCGAATCTGAAGATTATAAGAATGTTTACTCGATTATCGAAAAAACTCCCACAAGAGAGTTTAATAAAATCCAAGATGATGTCTATCATTACGTATTTGGAAAAGAAGAAGAAGATTTTAAGGAAAATGTAGTCAAAGCCTATGAAAAACAACTCCAACCCTAAAGCTTGCGGCGTTTGCCTAGCTCCCGGTGATTCTGTTAATCACTTAGACCACTTAGCTCCCATTGCTTACTTTATGAATGTCCCAATGGTTATCGATGAGGAGTTTCTCGTTGAAACAATGGGAAAATACTACCCACAAGTCAATCGGATTTACATTGATCACCACGCAAAAATCTTAGAAACTCTAGCTACAAATTTTGACTTCCTCTTTGTTTCTTGTGCGAATTACCGGGCCGATCTCTCCCCTCTTTTTGAGGTGATTTTTCGGAAAAACCTCCACTTTTGGTATTGCCCTCATGGAAATTCAGATAAAATGGTGAAACAATTTGAAAACCAAAATTTTATTTTTATTTATGGAAATCAGATGGAGGAGCGTTTAAAGGAGGCTAAATATCTTGAGACTTATGATGGGGTTGTAAGAACAGGTAATTACCGCTTTCCTTTCTACAGAAAACATGAAGCTTTCTATGATGACCTTGTTGAAAAAGAGGTCTTTGGAAAGTTTGCAAAAAAAACAAAAACAATTCTCTATGCTCCAACTTGGATTGATCAAGAAAAGTCTTCTTCTTATTTTGATGTCGCCCTTTCTATCGTCGATCAATTACCCGATCATTATAATCTCATTCTTAAAATACATCCGTGGCTCGTCCACCAAAAAGCAGGTCATGTCACCCACATAGAAGAGAAGTGTCGCGACAAACCCAATGTGGTAGTTCTCTCTCTTTACCCCTTAGTTCTCCCCTTATTAAAGCGGACTGACATCTATCTAGGAGATTTCTCTTCAGTTGGTTATGATTTCCTATATTACAATCGCCCCATGTTTTTTTTCGAACCCTTTAATAGGGTCAAAGAGAGGTCTTACTCAAGCTTTCTTCATCATTGTGGAATGGTTGTCCCTGAAAAAGAGTATGGCTCTCTTTTTTCCTTCATAGAAAAAAACTTAACCGCTCAAGATAAATTAAAAGATGCGCGCGCTCAAACTTACGAAGATGCTTTTGGAGAAGAAAAAGATTTTGATGAGATCCAACAAGAAGTCTTAGAAATCCTTGCTACTGCTCAACAACAAAGCGATTGCCAACCTTTGTAAGAAGAGAATCAAAAAGAATTGCGAGAAAAGCAGCAGGAATAGTTCCTGCAAGGACAAGATCCCATTGCATGGTACGGAGTCCTTGAACAATCAAATCACCAAGCCCTCCTGACCCAACTAAACTTGTTAATGTAACCATCCCAATTGTCGTTACAAGAGCAATTCGAACACCATTTATTAATATAGGAAGAGAGAGGGGGACACTATCATGCATTTGCAACATTTTTTACGTTGATACTCACTTGATTGATCCCCGTGTAAGTATTACTAAGAATTGGAAGGAGAGCATAGAAGGATAGGACTAAAACCGCCGGCAAAATTCCTGTTGTCGGTAGAGGGAAAAACTTCCTAAGTCCCACAAGAAGGATAACCATAAGGGCAATGAGAGGCAGCCTTGGAATCGTTTGAATAATTGCTACACCTCGAAGAATATAGGGAGAGGTTTTTCGGAGGTATAACCGAATGTTGTGTCTGAGAATAAATGAGCGTATCCTTGGAAAGT
>CBEWFH010000196.1:0-2723 GCA_965555895.1 uncultured Simkaniaceae bacterium | reverse complement strand
CATCAGCAAAGGCACCTGCTAAGAGGGTATCTCCCCTCGCTTTATGAAACTCTTTGAGTGAAGGATGGCGGTGAAGGTAGGTCCATTTCATCGTCCCCTTCGTCGTACTTTTCCCTTGTCCTTTTTTCATTTGAGCATTGATGAAATGTACATGAGATGTTCCTAAGTCTTCAGCCGTTCGTACCACCGCTAAGCATATGGCCTCTCAATAGCAACTTGGACAGTGCCTATTCTACTTGCTAGAACTTGATCGATTGTCTTGATTCTCTCTTCCGTAAGAAAAGGGACTAGTATTTCTATGATCTTTTCTTTTGGATAAATTCTCAAAAGTTCAGTCAGCATATTTCCTCATAATCGACTAAAAAACACTATCTAGTTAAGAGATTTTATTGCAAGAAAGTAATCCTTTGTACCACCTTCCTACTTGTGCAGGAAAGTCCAAGTCTATCTCATTTTTCAAATGATTATAAAGGATTTCATAATAGCCTTCATAAACAGCGTAAGCATACATCTCTTTTACTCCTGTCAACTGATAAAAATGAGAATGCCGCGCCTTTTTCATTTTTGGATTAACCCCTCCGAGCAAATAGACATCCCAATCACATGCACCCCATTTGTGGAAACTCGCTAATTCTTCATCAAAAGCTTTCAGATCCTTGGGAAAAGAGACCGAATCTTCGATAATAATGGTATTTCCTCCTTCCAGCTCCATAGCACACTCAAGTGCTGCTAAGTGATTATTTCTTCCCCCTTTCCCTGTGTCTTTCAGACGAAAAACCCTCTTCATATCCATATGAATCCGCTCGAACTCTTCCAGAAGAGGTTCTTCCCTTCCGCTATCGATATAAACAATTCGCATAAACCGGTTTAAAGGTTCATATAGAATATCAATATCGCTTGCCCCAACACTTTGAAATGCAAATTGCTCCTTTCCAGCATACCACCGATCTTCTCTTTGAAGAACTTTCCAAACAGTGTCCAGAGGATAACTCAACGACTGATTTTTAAAGAGATGCTCTTTAATAAGCTCATAGGCAGAGGCAAAACAGGCTTTGAGCTTTTCGAGATAATCGCCAGCGACCACATAGGCATGAGCACAGCAAGAGCCTTGGATGCGGATAAAACCTTCCCAGGAGGTCTCATTAAATTCATGGTAAGTTCCTCCTAAAAAAAAGACATCCCACTTTTCTTGAGACTCATGGAAAAATTTAGAGAGTTGCTTTTCAATTGCTTCAGCCCCACCAACAAAGAAGACATCATCCTCTAAAATCAAGACCTTTTTCCACCTTTTTTCCTCAGCAAGAGTTAGAGCTTGAATGTGGCTGAGCAAACACCCTTTAATTCCATTATATTGATCATAAACACCACATAATCGGTGAAACTTTTGCGGATTAACTCCTAGGCGATTGAGCTCGCTAAGGATTTGTTGATTGCGATCCAACCGATGGTCGAGATTGATATAGATAATTCCATCCAGGGAATGCATAAAACCGGTAATATCAAGAAATGATATACCATACAAGAAAAAATGAGCTCGAGTTTAAAGTCGAGCCCATTTTACAAAGATTAACGCTTTGTTTTTTTCTTCTTGCTATCCATGCGCCAAGAGATCGTATGGTAGATAAAGGCAAATCCAAATGCAACATAAATGATGCGGACAAGCCACTCACGATCAAACACATACTCAACCAAGTTGAGTCTGTATAGGCCCACAAGTCCCCAGACAATTCCACTTAGAACTAATAAAAAGACAGCTAGGCCATCTAGTCTTTTAAACATAATGGGTAATCCTCCAGCAGATTCCTTACTTTGTACGTTTTTTCATCTGTTTCCAGCCAATTGCTTGGTAGATTGCAGCTGCGCCGATAAGAACATAAATCAAACGATCTAACCAGCTTCTGCCAACAAAGTACTCAATCAGATTAAAATCAAATAATCCAACTAAGCCCCAGTTTAAACCACCAAGACAGAGCAGAAAGCATACAAGTGTATCGAGTCTTTTCATTTGTGTACTCCTTCACAAGGTCTATTGAGTCTTCACTTCTAAGTGCGATCTAAAGGCATTTATCTAAACACCTCTAGATCGCACTCAGAAATTTTAGCCAGAACTTACTGGCTATGGAGGGTATCAACAATTTCTAGTTACCGACGTCTAGATAGCATCTGGACAGCGGCAATTAACAATTGTCAATACCCTCTTATTTATTAATTACCCTATTGATCTCTTTATGTAAAGGATTATCAAAATTTTTTTTAATTAATATGTAGAAAAAGCAAGAGAAATAAAAGTGAGTCTAAACTTTAACCATTTAAGCCCTATTATCTTATTTCATATGTTTTGTGGGAAAATTACAAATCCTCAAAACTTTGGGATTTCAGAGGATTCAATTAATCGAAAGAATTTGTGAGCTTCGTATTAAAGAATATGTAGATCGTATATTCCAAGCCTAAAAAGTAGAGCTCAGTTTGAGTGATAAAGTTTTTGCTTATTTTGCTAAGAATGGATGGAGTTCACGGTATGGAGCTCGCCCTCTAGAAAGGCTTATTAATCGGGAGCTTGGGGATTTAATCTCTCGCGCTCTTCTAATCGGGGACTTAAAAGAACAAATGGAGGCCAGACTCACTATGAAAGATTCAAACATAGCTCTAAGGATAACTTAGGTCTTTCACGAGATATTGTCAAATGTTGTGTCTGAGCTTCTAAGCGCATCCTCGATTTTTTG
>CBEWFH010000195.1:0-2748 GCA_965555895.1 uncultured Simkaniaceae bacterium | reverse complement strand
AACCTTTAGGTAAACACTCTCAAAACTTTATCCATCTAGAAAATGTGATCTATCTTTTGGCTCTTGCGGATGGAGAATTTGAGTGTTTAGCATTGCGTATGAACCCAAACTGGGACGGCGACTTTCACTATTGGCGTGTCAGCGCTAATCTGATTCATCGGATTGAAAAAAAATACTCCTCACTTTTTGACTAGAGAGATACCAAAGATAAACCGATCATTTTTCTTCATAGGTGCTGGAGAATGGATGAAGATCATCCTAAGGCGCCAACTCGTACTGATCATCGTAATAAGTTCAATCTTTGCTTCATTATAGTTAGGCTCTCCTCCCCTTCCCCAACCAATATGGGATTCTAAGCGGGCTGTCCACTCTGGGGCAATCTTTATCTGTAGACGAGTTAAAAGGGTATTCCGACCATCTGAAAGGGGTGAGTGAAGGAGCTCTGAAACATCCCGCGTTACTTCCATAATAAAGTTCTCAGGATCTCCTCTTCTCCAATCAAAACGGCTCCGGTGGCGAAACTCTGATTTAAAGGCAAAGTTTTCATTGATTGTCCAAGCGAGGCCAATATTGGCATAATTGAGGACCTGCTCTTCAATATTCCAACCAAGACTACTACTAAAGCGCCACGAAGGGAAGTTCCAGATGAAATTTCCCTGTGCTTTGGGAACTATTTTCTTAAAAGTATCATCTCCAAAAAAGCTATAGATATAAAGATCTCCAATGATATTTGGTTCGAAGAGGGGGGTATCTTTAAAGTAAAAGAGATTGCGCACACCCGACTTAACCAAGTTGAGACGATTAAATCCATCTTGGATGCTAAAGATATAAGGAGTGTTAGGAGAAATCGTTGGGTGGGTCATTCCCTGGTAATTGATATAGGGCTTTAAAACATGGCGGAAGGTTTGGTAATTTCTCTTCAACGTGAGATCGGTAAGAAGTTGATAGGTTACAACTCCTAAGGCTGCAGGACGACCCCTCTGGCTATCCCCATAAAAAAACCCATCGATTCCAACAATTGGTGTGAGCGAAAACCCATGACAGTGAATGGGGCGATAGAAGGCATTATGGGTCGAAAGGCGAGCAGCACTATAATCGGGAACGTCAGGCTCAATATCTTTTGCTGAGACATAGTCGAGATAGGCAACCTTTGCCCGATTTTCCGAGATGATCCCTGTCCGTCCAAGTTCAAAGGGTTTGGGTGTCCAGAATGATTCCGGGAGCTCTTGCTTCATCCCTTGGAATCCATTGACCCGAAACTTTCCATCAATGCCGAAGATCATCCAATCTTGGTAGTTTCTAATGACCATCTTTGTTTGCTTTGCTGTATTGAGTTCAAAATCTTCACTTCCAAAATCGGTCTGCATATTTTTATCGCTCAGCCAATCATAGATGGCAGAAAACTGAGCCTTTTCATTTTCACTTTTTGCTTCATACCGCCCTTGAAGACGGTAGTGGGTCCGCGCTTTATCAGGATTGGTATCTCGGTAAAAAGCATCGTGATCTATATAATTCCGTGTTCGAAACTTTGTCCGTTTATCAAACGATTTATAATCGGATTCAAGGGCACCCCCCACTCCCTTTGAAGGGCGGACATTGAGGCTGAAATAGAGATCGAGGTTTTCCCAAGAATAAACCCGATAACGCATGCTCACTTTTGGCCACAGCCCAGTATCCCAGTCGATCCGATACCGAACAGGGGATTCTGGGAAGGATTTTAAATTGCTTTTTAGGGAGGGAATCCAAAGGATGGGGGTCTCAAAAAATCGGAAGGTGACATTTTTTGCTGAAAGAAGACTCTTTTTCGTCACCTCCAGTTCTCTTGTATGGAGTTTCCAATCAGCCTTTTGACTCTCACTTGTTGTAACAAATGCATTATAGAGATAAAAACTTCGGTCAGCATTAAGGCGGATTTTTTCTCCTCCCAAGAACCAAAGATCAATGGCCGTCACCCCATCATAAACAATCCCCGTTTTGGTGATAAAATCATATTCTAAGCGGCGTCCTACGTAGGTATGTCCGCCACTATCGAGCATGAGATTCCCTTCGGCGATCACTCTGTGGACCTCCTCACCCTTTTCTACCTTATTAATATAGACGATGTGGCGGGCCTGAATGCGGAGCTCTGGAGAGGAGATGACCCCTCCCTGGTGTGTAGAAATCACCCCTCCTTGATATTCAGGATTCATTAAATTAACAGTGAATTCCTGAGGGCTAGCACCCAGAATGGAGAGGGAAGATAGGAAAAAAATCAAAAGAGCTAGGAGCATCACTTGCAATCAATTACTCTACCGGACTATTGAGATAGGCCACATTCAAAGGTAATAGTATAGACTATTGGATCGCCTTGAGCAAGAGTCCAGCGAGAACATACCGATTTTTTTTATTTCCCTCCCCGATAGCTTTGACCAAAATATCAATTCCTCGCATCTCATGGCTTTCTGCAAGGGTTTCATATCCTTCGATAAGAAGACGGGAAGTCTCCTTAGGAGTTAGAATATAATCGGTATTTCCCTCTTTTCGATCGGTCCAAGAAAGCATGTCCCGAAACTGAAAAAGTTCATGATCTTGACCCTTTTCTATCCATTGATGTAATACTTCTGAATGATGTCCTTCAACCTTGAGTCGATAAAGAGAGAGGTGGCAATAAGTACGAATAAAGGGAGCTCCCGCATGACTGGACTCCTCTTGCAAGAGGAAGATTGCTCCGGGAGTATTTAAATTTTCAAGCAAGTGAACTAAAATAGG
>CBEWFH010000194.1:0-2748 GCA_965555895.1 uncultured Simkaniaceae bacterium | reverse complement strand
ATGAGTATCTGCTACGAGTTCTAGGTGTCAAATCTTTTTCATAAGATCGCCCTGCATCAAGACCCACTTTATCGATAATTTTTTGCATGGCTTCCGCATCTTGCTCAACAAAGACTCCAACAACTTTAGCACCACCTTTTTTAGCCTCTTTTGCAATAGCGATTGCCTTATCGGAATCGATATGACGTTGAGACTCTTTGGCAAAGATTATTCCAACAAAAGAGGCTCCATGAGAAGCTGCAAAATAGGCGGTTTCGGGATCGATCACACCACAAATCTTAATGAGCGTCATTCATTTCTCCAATTTCCCTTTTCGGATCACTACTTTTCACAAGTGTTTCTCCAATGGGAATAGCATCAAAACCCCCATTAAAAAGAAGATAGGCATCATCTGCCGATTTTACCCCCGACTCTCCAATCTTTATACATTCTTTCGGAAGAAGTTGCACCAGTTTTATAGAAAGGGATAGATCGACTTTGAAAGTCTTTAGATCGCGGTTATTTATCCCAATGATTTTTGCTCCAGCCTCTATTGCAATTTTGATTTCTTCTTCATTATGGACCTCGACGAGAGCATCGATCCCCATCTCCTTTGCAGAGCGCAAAAAATCACCCGTTTGCTCTTTAAAAACCGAAACAATGAGTAAAACAACGTCTGCCCCTGCATGGATCTCCTGTTTAATTTGAAGAGGATCAACAATAAAGCCCTTTTGGGGGATAGGGATTTTCACAGCTATTAAATCTTCTATTGTCCCTCCGAAACCCACTTTATCGGTGAGAACAGAAAGTGCCGAGGCCCCTCCCAATTTATATTCTTTCGCGAGCTCTGCCGAATCTAGAGCGAGATTGATGTCTCCTTTGGAGGGAGATTTTCTCTTGATTTCAGCGATGATCCCTTTTTTTTGGAAAGCATTGAAGAACCTTTGGAGATTTTTTCGTTTGATTTCCCCGTGGAGAGGATGATAGGGATCACTCCCCATCTCTTCTTTAAGATTATCGATTTCCTCACGCTTCCTAACAATGATCTGATCGAGGATATTCATACTCCCCTCCATTTTTCTAAGAGATCAAAACCAATGTGGGAATAACGCCCCATATGTGTTTGAACTATACCCGATTCTAGGAGGATCACCTCCTTATGCTTTTCCTGAAGGGAGTGAAGTGACCCCATAGGAGTCAAAAGATCCTCAGAAAACTCCTCGTAAACCGCAACACGATCATGAGCAAGGGAAAGCTCGTGAAACTCGTCATAACTTAACTTCTCAAACATAGATTAACCCATATCATCTCAGTACCTTTTTTAAAAACTTCTTCATCTTTGGCGAGACTTCCTTCAAGGCATTTGAACCCCGAGTTATCTTAGCAATACTTAGATGGTAGTCAGAGGCAATCTCCCTCTGCGTTTTCTCATCCTTGATCAGCTGCTCAATAATCCTGATACGCTTCGATATCGCATCCCGCTCTTCAGCAGTAAATAGGAGCCTTGATAGCTCGTCGAGCTCCTTGGGATCTCTCATATCCACCATTAAGTCCAGAAACTTTCGCCAACCATCTTTATCCATATATCTGTAATGTTACAACAGTATACAATAAATATCACCGAAGCATGCTAAGTTATTGATAATTAATTGAATAATCTGTTGAAAATTGGACTGAACTGCCGCTCGATTGCAGATGTGTTAATCTTTATCGACTCCCCTTCGGGGGTTTTAAAGCTCCGCACTTCAAGGACCTTCTTATTATAAAGCTTTAAGATGCATTTTTCCCTGCCATTATGAACGAAGAATTCTTCAGGAGCGCGCGGTCCATTAAATCGCCCAGTGACAACATAGCCACTCCGCTCTTTTTTAAAGATCGACTCCCCGTCAAAAACGGTGAATGGTTGATCACCAATCACATAGTCAAGGACAGTTGGAAAGATATCGACATGGGAAACAACCATCTCTTCAGCTCCTCTTGCTCGTTCATTATTCCCCAGTTTCATGTAGATTGGCGGCTCGGTTTGCATCGAACTTAGATGAGAAGCATGAAAGAGCTGCCCTTCTTCAAAGAACTCTTCACCATGATCGCCGGTAAATAAGATTACAGATTCATCATAGAGCTTTTTTTCCTTGAGAGAGCCCATGACTTTTCCAAAGAGTGAATCCATAAAGTGGATCGAGTTCCGGTACCGATTCTTAATAAGTTCGATATTCTTTAGAGAATTCGAGACGCGCAAGTGGGTCTTTTCTTCGCTAATGGGGTAAAAATTCACAGGATATTTTTCTGGCCAACTATAATTAAAGTGTGTCGATTCCAAGAAGAAGACAAAGACATTCCCCTCTTTTGATCCCTTCTTATCAAGATATCCAATAAAGGTATCCACAGCTTTCTCATCAGATTCCCATGCCTGATTGGGGAAATAATGAGGAAAAACGTTATACGAATCGGCCAAATAATGATTTTTTCCAAACATCACATCTGAAAGACCATAATACTTAAGTTGCGCAGCTGAATAGACATGGATCTTATATCCCATCTTTTTCAAAATCTGCAGGGGGATACTTCCCGATTTCCATTTCTTCTTTGCTTCAGCCCAATGGAGAGGATAGTTTGAATGAAAGATCGAATACCATGAGATCTGTGTAGCATTTGCGCTAGAAAATGTTTTCTTAAACTGGATGTTTTCTTCCCGAAACTGCGCAATATTCACAGCCGTTTCATCTGTTAAAAAATCTTGCCTCAAACTTTCAACAATGAAGAGGTAAA
>CBEWFH010000193.1:0-2757 GCA_965555895.1 uncultured Simkaniaceae bacterium | reverse complement strand
ATAACGTCAAGATCACCCATGCCCTAGGGCTTGGCGCTTTGACCTCATTGACTTTGGTAGTCTCTTATTCATTTCTCAACCCTAAACCGCTCCTAAAACAGGGACACGATTAAATCCTATTCTTGCAAAAGTAATTTTGAATTCATATAATTGGGACTAGGTAACCAGGAGACCCCTATGAAGAATTCCCCTCACCGCATGAAACATGAGCAAAAAAAAGCGATCCGTAAGGCCCAAAAAGAGGAATATGAGACCGACGAAAAGGTGATGAAAGACAAGGCAGGCAAGAAAGCTGTTACCTCCAAGAAAATCAATAAGACCGCAAAGGGGAAAACGGGTTCAAAAAAGAAATCGCATAAGACCTCCCCTGAGGATGTGACGTGGGAAACTGAGCCAGATAGCATCCATCAAAAAGGGAAGCACTGGATCCAGACGATTCAAAAACAAGCTTTAGATTCTGCTGGACGCCTCAGGAAAAAGCTTCAAAAATTTAATTTTCTAAAAAAGAAAAAATAGGGCTGTTATACTGTAGGGCATGATAAAGATTGCTCATATCTCAGATCTACACTTTTCGAAATTTTCGCCCAGCCCTGTCCAGTTTTTTTCAAAGCGGTGGCTTGGAAATCTCAACCTCCTTTTGAATCGGGCAAAAGAGTATGTCAATGAACGTCCCTTTTCTCTCATTCCTACCTTTAAGGAAAAGGGGATCACCCATGTCATCATCTCTGGAGACCTCACCACCACCTCAAGCAAACAAGAATACAAGATCGCTAAAGAGTTTGTAGATTCCTTAAAAAATGAAGGGATGACAGTCTTTACTATTCCTGGCAACCACGACCACTACACAAAAAAAACTGACCAAACCAAAGCCTTTTATGAGAACTTCCCCTCGCCGAAAAGAACACTTTTTTCCCTCAGCGAGCATGGTGTAACTTCCCTTCCCCTTACCGACGGTTGGCATCTTGTCTTAATGGACACAACCTATGCTTCTTCCCTGATTTCTTCCAATGGCTTCTTTTCTCCCGTCATCGAACAAAACCTTAAAAAGCTCCTTACAAAGATTAACCCCGAAGAAAATATCCTCCTAGTCAACCACTTTCCCTTTTTTCAACACGACACCCCCCGCCGCCGCCTCATTCGAGGAGAAAAGCTCCGCGAAGTTATCGCCTCTCACCCTGATATCCAGATCTATCTTCATGGACATACCCACCGTCGCACCATTGATGATCTCCGCCCTAATGGCCTCCCCCTAATCCTAGATAGTGGAAGTACCGGTCACAAGAGTGGCTCTTGGAACGCTCTTGAACTCAGTACGACTACTCTCAATCTCACCGTTCATAAATGGAAAGAAAAATGGGAACAGATTGATCACCAAACCTTCTCCTTTGAATCAAAGTCATGGTATCAAAAGGGGCTCCGTTTTAAGTGCACCGGCTGCGGAAAATGTTGCACCGGAAACGGCTATGTCTGGCTTGAAGAAGAGGATATCAAAAACCTCTCCACCCATTTTAACCTCTCCGAAGAGCCCTTTCTAAAAAAGTACACGCGGCAAGTAGGCTTTGATATAGCCATTCTCGATGATCCCAACTCAGATGATTGCATCTTCCTGAAAAATAAAAAGTTGTGCGAGGTCTACATGGCCCGCCCTAAACAATGCCGCACCTTTCCCTGGTGGCCCCAAAACCTTGAAAGCCCCTCCGAATGGGAAGGGGTAAAAAAAGGATGCGAAGGGATCGACCACGAAGATGCCCCCCTCATCTCCTTTCCCGAAATACAAAAAGAAAAAAAGAGATAATCCCAATGAAATATCTCTTTCGCTTCGGAATTGCTACCCTTTGGATTGCTATTTTCTTTGCATTTTTAACAACGACTCACTTCATCCATCCCCTAAAACAAGAGACCCAAGTTCTTAATATTTTTAGCTGGCCCGAGATCTTAACTCCCGACATCGTGAAAAAGTTTGAAAGAGAAACAGGGATTAAAGTTAAAAGGCATTTCTATACCAGCAATGAAGAGCTCCTCGTTAAACTCAAAGCAAACCAAGGGAAGGGCTATGATCTTATTATCCCCTCCGATTACGCCGTAAAAAAGCTCATCGAAGAAGAGCTCCTACAACCTATCAATCACAAACAACTAAACTTTATCAAAGACCTCAACCCCAAACTCATTAAGCAAGACTTTGATCCGGAAAATACTTATTCGGTTCCCTTTATCTGGGAAATACTGGGGTTTGGAATTGACACCGAGCAATATCAAACCACTCCTTTTGAACCCACTTGGAAGGAAGTCTTCTGTCCCACACATCCCAACACAAAAATCTCAATGATTAACGACCCGATCGAAGCGATCGACATCACAGCCCACCACCTCTTTGGAAAGCAAGAATCCCTCTCTCCCCAAGAAATTGCCCTCATCCGCTCTAAGCTCAAAGAACAAAAGCCCTTCATTGAAGCCTATGCCGGCGTCCGCGGGGACTACCTCCTCATTACCAAAAACGTCTCCGTTGCCATTATCTCCAGCTCCTACATCCTCCGCACAGCAACAAACTTCTCCCACATCGACTTCATCCTACCGAAAGACTACTGCTTTATCTCTATTGAAAATATGTGCATCCCCAAAGAATCACCCAACGTAGACCTCGTCTACATCTTCCTCAACTATCTCTACCAACCAGAAATCTTTGCCATAGAAACAAACACCTCCCAAAACTTCCCTGCAACAACCAATGTCCGTCCCTATATCGACGCTTCACCCATC
>CBEWFH010000192.1:0-2779 GCA_965555895.1 uncultured Simkaniaceae bacterium | reverse complement strand
AAGAGAGTACATTATTTATTATAATAAAGTGCCCCCCCGCGAAGCTACCAGTGCCGGATCAGCCATAAGGCTAAGATAATTGCAATTGATCCGAACAAAAGAAAAGAGAGAGAAATATCTTTATCGGTTTGCTCCACCTCTTTTTTATTTGATTTCAATAAATGGAAAAATTCCCGAAAGATTTCAACAATTGTTTTCAAGATAACGGGAGCAATACGGAATAAGGTAATGATTCCACCAATGGCAACCGCCCCCGCACCTATATACCCGATATAATTTGACCAAATATCTGTTGCTGACATCGCCGAAATGGGAACGGTAGCGGGAAATATAGGAGCTGCACCCGCTCCAAACTTTGAAATAAGAGGGATAACCACCATCCCAAGGGACTCCCTGTAAAGAGAACAGCGGAGATCCTGGGACCAATATTATACCCCACCCCTAAAAGAGCAGGGGTACAATCCATACTTATCAAAGTATTCTGATATTTTTTCACCGTGAAAGAAACAGTCTCGTTCCAGAGATAGAGGCCACTATTGAGAAACTTGTAGACGGCTCCAATAGCAATTCCAAAAATTGCAAGGGACGCATGGGGAGAGTCTTTCTCTCCGGCCTTTAATATTTCAGCACATGTCGTCTCCTCTGGAAAGGGGAGAATCGCATGTTCTTGAACGATGATGTAACGGCGCATCGGAATCATAAAGAGGACCCCTAAAATCCCTCCTAATAAAGAGAGAGCAAAAACATGGGGGATCGATGGTGCGGCTCCCAGTAAAAATAGGGCAGGTACCGTGAAGATGACCCACCTGCAAGCCCCTCTCCAACTGATGCTACAGTCTGTACGATGTTATTTTAAGATACCGACCTTCTTGAAGCAGGTCTTAAGAATCGCCATCGAAAGAACCGCTGCTGGGATCGATGCCCGAGATTATCATCCCTACCTTTAGTCCCAAATAGGCATTTCCAACAGCAAAGATTAAGCTGAGGAAGATTCCTAGAATTAGAGCGCGAATGGAAAACTCTTTCTGTTTTTCACTCGCCGCTATGTAGGGCTTGAATATCGCCAGTAGATCTTTCATGTTTCGTTAAATTTATTTCTTTATCGGTAACATGCGGATCTACAGATTTTTCGGCTACTTTTTTTACCAAAAAATCAAATTTATATGGGAATTTTTCAATTGTAAGGGAACACAGCCTTTCTTCTTTTTTAGGAAAACAAATTCCACAGTGGACCTTTCTATGAGTATCACTCGAACTCTTTCCAGAATAATAAAGATGATAGTGGGGATAGAAAGTTGCTTCAACTTCCCCCAGTTGGAGCTTTAACTCTTTAAGAGGTTTCGAAAGCTTCCATGCTCCTTTCTTTATTGCATCATACTGAGCAGGGAGCTCTTTTTTGAGGATGTGATAAAATAGGATCTCTGCTTGCCTTTCCAGTTCCAGCTCCATCAGATGATCTCGTTGATAATAATAAGATCTAAGAGAAGAGTTAATTAGAGGAAAGGCGCAAAGTGTCAGAAGTGCAATAGCTATAAAGACTTCAATTAAAATAAAGGGACGTTTTTCAAACACCATACTAAAATTCTACAGTGCTCTTTAATAAAAACCAATCCGATAGAATCCATGTTTTCAAGCTCTAGCCATGGAAAAAGAAATCTTAACAATCTGAAGGAAAAAAATACAGCACAGAGGTGGCTGGAAGCAAACCTTCTCTATGCAGAAGGCAAGTTCCGAACTGTCAAGGGATACTTTGCAATAAATGAAGTGAAAGGTAGAATCAAAACATATCAGGAACGCCAAAAGGAAGTAGCCTGAAAAATTGGGACTACAGTAGTTTCAACTAAAAGTAGGGCAACCTCCTCAATCTATTGGTGGCAGTATAAAAAATGGAATCCCCATCAGCTCGTAAACCTTTGAGTGAGCTTGTTATGGAAGGTAACTGGGAATAAAAAAAGCCGAGTATTTAAAACACTCGGCTTATGAAGGATACTAACGTAGTTATTAACTACTTAGCAGCTTTTCTTTTTCGTCGTTTGCGGCGAACAGGCTTAGCAACAGCCGTTTTAGCAGTAGACTTACGCTTTCTGCGTCGAGTAGTCTTTTTAGCTGCTTTTTTAGCAGTCTTACGCTTAGCAGTCTTTTTAGCTGCTTTTTTAGCAGTCTTACGCTTAGCAGTCTTTTTAGCTGCTTTTTTTCGAGTAGTTCTCTTTGCTGCTTTTCTTCGAGAAGTTTTTTTTGCTGAAGAAGTTGCTTTTCTTTTTCTTTTAGCAGGCATGTTTTGTGCTCCTTAGTTGGAATTCCTTTAAAACTCTTAGTTTCGAAGCTCTATATTTAAAATAGACTTCAAAACGTTTTTATGTCCTACAAACTTTAATATACGTTTTTTGTAATAAAAAATAAAATCTATTTTATATTATTATATAATTGAGAGTAATTGGAATTATTAAATAACACTTCACACACACTTCAGAGATTGATTTTAATAAATAAAAAAAATAAAAAATAATTCAGAAAACACAAAATTTAGTAAAAAAATAGGGGAAAATGAAATATTTCACTTAAAAAAATAAGATAATTTTACTAAATCGTAATTTATTTATATTTAAAATCTTATGAAGTTGCACTAGAGTGTAAGGACTTTAGAAGGAATGGTTTATTTAATGCGTGGGATGAAGCGCGGCGAAGTAAGGTGCACCCCATTGTCAAGACAGTTTTTTTTTTATCTTTTAGGAGATTTTGCTCCTCGCCGGTTTGTTCATTTATTGGCCTAATGCCTCAA
>CBEWFH010000191.1:0-2789 GCA_965555895.1 uncultured Simkaniaceae bacterium | reverse complement strand
AGAGTACATTATTTATTATAATAAAGTGCCCCCCCGCGAAGCTACCAGTGCCCTTGCACGGCCTCCTGAATTAGGGCAGCACTTTTTTGGAGCGATGAGTCCAATTGGGGAGTCAAAAGAGATTATCGAGATCGGTGAAGGGAAATCCAAGATTTTCAGCCAAATGTTTGCCAAGGGTTGTTTTCCCCGATCCGCAGCTTCCGATGATTACAATCCGTTTCATAGGAGAAAGAGTTTATGACTCTTCTTTATTGGACTTCAAGTGTTTTTTGTGGTGGACGAGATCTTCCGTGAGCTCGATTTGAATTTTTTGGAGCTCAATGAGTGATTCCCATTGATGCTTCATGAAAATATCGAGTTTTGAATGAAGTTGTTGAATCTCAAGCTCGGCCTTGAGATTTGTGCAATACTCCTCATTCGCTTGGAGGCGATCTTTTTCTGCTTGCCGGTTTTGAGACATCATGATGATGGGTGCTTGGATGGCAGCAAGGCAAGAGAGGACTAAATTTAGGAGGATAAAGGGATAGGGGTCAAAAGTATCGTTGTAGAGGTAAAAAACATTAAAGAGCATCCAGATAACGATGATAAATAGGAAAGAGAGGATGAACCTCCAACTTCCTCCAAATTTGGCTACCTTATCGGCCATATGCTCGCCAAAAGAGAGTGCTCTCTCAAACTTCTTATTGACATTTTCAACGCGGATATCTTGATTTTCTAGACTTTCAAGGACCTCTTTCTCGTGCTGTGAAAGAGCTCCCTTATCTTCAGTGAGAAATTTTTCGATGTGCTCTGTTCGGATTTCGCGGAGATCAAGATAACAAATGTATCCACTCTTGTCGAGATTGGGAAATTTTTTGCATAACGTATCTAATACAGAATTTCTAATCAGCCGTATAGGAAATACCTTGGCGTAAGAGAACTCCTGATGACATACTTCACATTTCTTGCATTTGTTATTGCTGCTCACTTCCTATCACCTCAATTTTTTCTATAGTGAAAAAGAGCTTCAAATACAACAATTTTTCTTCTCATAAAATAATTTTTCACCTAATCTGTGAGTTTTTAACTCAAAGGATAAATAAAGGATAAATGTTATGAGTCGTTCATGGATTATTGCTCTTTTTTTAAGTGTTATGGGATTTGTATACGCACAACCTCAAGCTGATCAACCGGTGCTTTACTATTCTGATGATTGTGATATCAAAATTACGCCCAATGCAGGCCCAAAAATTCGATTAGAAAGAGATTGGAACGTTTTTCTTACAGCCGATTTTATCTATTGGACTGTTCGACAAGATGGGATGTTTTATGCCGTATCTGGGGCCGGTCAGAATGCTCCTTCAGGAAAAGTACAAGACTTAGATTGGAGTTGGGATCCTGGCTTTAAAGCTGGTCTTGGTTTTAATTTGCCTCATGATGGATGGGATATTTTTGCAGAGTACACTTGGATTTATAGCGATGCTAGTAATAGTAAAAGCCAAAGTGCAGCAACCTCCACCCTTATCCCTTATTGGAATGTGACAAATATGCCAGAAGGAGCTCTTGTTAGAGCAAGTGGAAGTTGGGACGTTCATTATAATAATGTGACCCTTGACCTTGGAAGAAATGCTTACCTTAGCCAATACATGAAGCTGCGCCTTTTTGCAGGACTTCAAGCTGCATGGATTAATCAAGATTATAAAGCCCGATTTGTATTAGATACAGGAGACTCTGGCAGAGTGAGACTTGATCAAGAGTTTTGGGGAATTGGACTCCGTACAGGGTTAAATGACACCTTCCAATTTACGAAAAATTTTAGCTTTTTTGCTGATCTTTATGTTGCACTTCTTTGGGGTAAGTTTGATCTAGATCGTTCCGATCAGATTACAAGCGGTGGCGTTACTACAAGGACTTTAAAAACAGGTGTTAGCCCTTATACCGAAGAGCCAGTTGTCGATATTGCTGCAGGATTTCGTTATGATGTTTGGTTTAGTCAAGACCGATTCCATGTTCTTTTGCAAATTGGTTGGGAACACCAACTTTGGATTTTGCATAACGAAGTGATTAAAGCTACCGAGCCAGACCACTCAGGAGACCTTCTCCTGCAAGGGCTTACATTTAAAATGCGCTTTGATTTCTAATCCTATTCATTGATCTACATTGTGATCTTCTTCCCTATCTGAATGAAGATAGAGAAAAAAATCACCTTATGGATGATTCCTCAAGATGTTCTCTCCCTCTTTTAGAAAAAGGGGGAGTGGTGATGCAAGTCCTAGCTGTTTTCTCTGAGCTTGGACAAGGATCACGCAGAGCCGCAGAAGGACAAATCGCTTGCTTCCGGGAGATGTTAAAAAACTATGCGCAAGCAAAAACTGATTTTATCCTTGCTGTTGAAAGTGCTTGTGGTCTCTTGAAGAAGATGAGCCTCTAGATCTTCTCTTTGAGAGGTTTGATGCTAAAAAATGGCTTTATATCAGTCTCACATGGAAAGAAGAAAACCGGTTTGGTGGTGGAGATCAAACAATGGTAGGACTTAAACGGAATGGAGAAGTCCTTCTAGAATATATGGATGGAAAAGATGTTGCGATAGATTTGAGTCATACCTCCAATCCCTTAGCAGAAGGAATTCTCAATCATATCGATAAAAAAGGGCTAAAAATCACCACAATTGCCAGCCATTCCAATTTTCGAGCTGTCAAAACCCCCATCCCCGCAACCTCCCTGATTATTTAGCAAAAGAGATTATAGCGCGTGGAGGGCACTGGTAGCTTCGCGGGGGGGCACTTTATTATAATAAATAATGTACTCTC
>CBEWFH010000190.1:0-2821 GCA_965555895.1 uncultured Simkaniaceae bacterium | reverse complement strand
AGCCAGCTTAGTAGAGGGGTGGCTAATGTCGCACTTCAGAGTTGAATCGGCGGAAGTAGAAAATCTATATAAAAAGACCTTAGGAATTATTTTCACTTCCTTTGTGCTGAAAATTAGTCCCTTAGACGTTTCCCGCAGAAGAGATGGTGTAACCAGCAGAGCTCTAGTTGTTGTAAATACTTCTAGATTTTGTTTGCCGATTACTTTACTCTCTGAAAGAAAGTAAATTTGATCCGTGTCCGTTAATTAATGACAATCGATAAAAAAAATACAGAAAACGCTACAACGCAAATTGGTCTTCATTCAATTTCAAATATTCTTGGGAAAAAAAACCAGAAAGAAATGTTCAAATCGCATCATGAAAAATTTTGCAAAGAGTATGGAATAACAATTCGAGATGAAATTGATCATTTTGGAGTTGATCTTACAGATATCCAAATGAGGGTTGTGGAAGGCCTTCTTACGGGGTTTTCTGAGACTGGATACAAGGGAAACATTGCTCCTAAAGGGAAACTTCAATTAGCAAAAGAAAGATTTTCTGGTAAGATTCCAGATACCTACAAATACATCGAAGAAATCCCAAGGATAAAAGTGACTCAATCTAGTGTTTTGGCGTGGGCGGGTATTAAAAAAGACAGCATCTCTAGTAGAGAAAGGGCTTTAAAAGCACTTCAGGATTTAGGAACAAAGCAGTATTGCTTTTACTATGATAGATTGGCAAAAGGCGAAGACGGAACCCCCCTTAAAGATAGAAAAGGAAATTGGAAAAAAGAATCTGTTGTTGCTGTTGATTCGCTTTTTATGATTAAGGAAATTCGAGATGAAAAGACAGAAGCATTCCAATATTACGAGGTTGAGCCAAGCTCAATATTTCTAGACCAAAGGGAAAGCTATTTTATGCTGATTCCATATAACTGGGGGGAAGAAGTTCGCTCCCTTGTTGGGAAGAAAAAAGCATCTTCATACACGTTTAGGTTCCTTTTATTTCTTCGTTATCAATATGAAATCAGAAGACGCTCTTCTAGCTGTACATCTCCGTATCAAATTAGGTGGTCTCCGGAAGAAGTTGCTGTAGCAATAAAAATGCCCGATTCGGTGTATCGAAGAAAAAAAGATCGAATGCATAAAATTTTGGAAGATGCTTATTCCGTAGCTAAAACACTTGGGTATTTATCTGATTTTCAGAGAAAAGACGGATTAGATGTTTTAATTCTAAATGATAAAAAGTATCATTTAGGGTCTTCTAACCCTCCCCCCTCTTTGCTGAGTTCTTATGATAAACAAAAAAATATATTAGCCGCAGAAGAGAGCTTGTTCAATCTTTTCCACAGGCAAAGAAGTGTTTTTGATTTAAGTCATATGAAGACAAATGGATCGGAGAAAAAAACAGAATTATAGGAGCTTTCTCTGTTGCTGAAAATTAGGAGCCAGTCTGAAATTGAAAAAGTTATTTATTGGGGAATTCCTAGGAAGTATTGGTGTGTTAGGCTTCTTACTCCAGAAAAGCTAAGGAAAAACTTTTCTGAGGCGTTTGCAGAGATGACTGCCTCAGAAAAAGAACGTCTGATCCCTGAATTGAATAAAAAAAAAGCGAAAGTTTTAATTAAAAAAATTATCAGAAAAGATGATGACGTAAGAATTGAAATACTAAATCAGTATGTTGAATTTTTAGGAGCATCTGGTCAACCAACAATTGTTTCGTATCAGTCTAAAAATTTCGAAAAAGAGCTTGAATACGCCGTTTCCAAGTGGAGGATTCAGCTTAAATAAGGATTTGGTTCTTAGATTATGGTATTTTAAGCGAGATAGCTATGAGCTTCATCAGAATTAGTTTTTTTTTCTTTTTTTAATGGCTTCAATTGGCTTTGCTGAAGAGTCTTTTGAGGATGTTTTAGTATCGCAAAGTAGTTCGCACTTTGTTTTATTGACATTTCCTAAAGCTGGTTTAGGTCTAACCAAGAAATTATTCGCCATGATGTCAAAGGAATTTGGCTATAAGGAAGCAGAAAATTATTACTTTGATCATTTTTACTCACATACAAATTTGCCAGAAGGCATTAACCCCAAGATAGATCAATTAATTAAGGAAGTTCCCACTGTAATTGTAGTGCGTGATTTTCGAGATATCCTTGTTTCTTTGATACATTGGGTTGACAAGAGAATTGATAAAGGACACTTGATGAATCCCAACATGACTTACTCGTGGGTCCCTGAAAAAATACTTCATGAATGGATGCAATTTTCTTTTTTTCAAAAAATGGAGCATTTAATTCAAGGAGGGTTCCATCCTGAAGTCTTGCATTTTGGAGATGAATTTTTGAAAGAATGCAAAAATATGAAGTATTACCTTCCTCGGGTAAAATTTCCTTGTATTGTAAAATTTGAAAATTTAATCGGTCCCAAAGGCGGAGGAAGCTTAGAAACTCAAAAAAATGAGATCCGTAAAATTGCAGGCTCCATAGGGATTTCCCTCAGCACAAAAGAGTTGGATTACCTGTGTGACAACCTTTTTGGCATAAGAAATGTTGATAAAGGAACAGGCTATGATATCACCTTTCGTAAAGGTCAAACCGGGGATTGGAAACAGTCATTTAATAGTTATACAGTAGGTCTTTTTAAAGAGAAGTATAATGAAACTCTTCTTCAATTTGAATATGAAACTATCGATAATTGGAAATTAGAAAAAGAATGAATTTTATCCAAATTTCGCCGTAAAACCTCTTCCTTGAGGGGGAGGATATAAGGAGCTTTCCTCATGTTGGAGTTTATTGGTTCATCCGCATAACGCATACTTTTGAGCGTGGAGGTGATAAAGCCTGAG
>CBEWFH010000189.1:0-2821 GCA_965555895.1 uncultured Simkaniaceae bacterium | reverse complement strand
TGAGACAAAGATGCTCTCCTTGAATCGATTCGAAGAAAATAAAAATTATCTTCTTTTCCAATAATCCCTTTATAGTTTACGATGTCGCTCTTTTACAAATCTTAATGTAGGAGAGTAAGATGTCAGTTGCAGCAATTGATGGTGGGGAAGTAGCAGAAACTACTTCAGAGACACGGGAATATGAGGTCAAACCCTCAGGAAAATTCTTTTCTAAGACCTTTACCATTCTCGAAAAAGATTGGCCCCAAACGGTCATTTCTACCAATAAATTTTGGCACGGATATAACCTATTCGATTGGCGCGCCCATTACACCGTAAAAGATGAGCAGTCAGGAAAGATTGTTGCTGAAGCGATCAAAAACTATGGACTAACCCCTCGAGGAATTTGGAATGGCTCATTTTTGGGACTCTTTAAGTCAGCGACCCTTTCAGATTTTGATGTTTATGATGGAAATGGCACTTACATCGGGTTTATTGACGGGAAAGTTTTAGATTTAAGTAAGGCTCGATTTGATTTTCAAGACGCTAATGGAACCACTAAAGCTTATGCTAGAGCAGAAAAAACTCAGATTTATATCAGAGATACCAAAACCGATGGGGTTGTTGGGTATATGAAGAGAATTTTCGATACAGGAACTGAAGACTTGTGGAAGCTTATTGTTAATAAAGGAATTGATGAGCGCCTTGCAAAAATCTTTGCTGCCTTTGTAGTCCAAAATCAGTCCTATTTTTTAAAAGGGGAATATCAATGGTAGAAGCATTAGAAAGTAGTTCATGTGAATCTGAATTTTTTTCGCCTGTCGAAGAAAAAGAGTTTTCGATCGAAAGAATACGAGAAGTTTTTAGCCATGTTGCTGAGCAGAAGGCCAATAATAACTATTGGGGCTGTCATCTGATCTTGAATTGCAGAAGTTGCGATATTGAGAAGATTACTAATAGGGAGAATTTGGCAGCTTTTGCTACCGAGATGGTGAAGCGGATCGATATGAAGGCATATGGCGAGCCGCAGCTCAATCATTTTGCAACTCACTGCCCTGATGTAGCAGGATATACGTTGATACAATTCATTGAGACAAGTCTCATTAGTGGCCACTTTGTTGATAAAAATGGAGATGCTTACATCGATATCTTCTCTTGCAAAAAGTTCAATATTCAAGATGCAAAAGATGTTGTGAATGAGTTTTTAAAGCCTGAGAATATTAATTGGTTTTTTCTTACCCGACAGGCGTAGGTTCAGCGGCTGCAGAAGAGTCTTCTGCAGCTTTTTCTATACCTAGAACGGCATTTTCCTTAACATCAAGTTCTGTAGATAGGTAGCGCACTGAATGGCTCCAATAAAGGGCTACTCCAAGGACTATTGGTATAAGATAGGGGGTAATCATTAAGACTGACCCCGTCCCAATTGCTGCCATCATTCCTACTTGAACCCAAGAAGAGCTTGATTTCCCTAGGCGAGAGCCCACCATATCAATCGCAGCTTTACCCTTTACCTTAGACTCTTGGTCAAGGGGAATATAGGCCATTTCCTTAGTTGAATCGAAGAAGGAGTATTTGACCACTTTGCTAGTAATGCTTTGGAATGCTCCCATAAAAACAATGAGTATTAAGGGAGTTGTTCCTAAGAGAGCAGCAAAAGGGCCAAGAGAACCTTTGTAGTATGAAAGAGCAAAAAAAATGGCACCAGAAGCGCCAACAGCAATAGGTGTGATCAGTGCACTAAAGCGCCATCCAAATCGCCTTAAGAAGTTCCCACCAAGGAGTACAACAGTGAAAAGAGCTACTACCCCAATGATAGTTGTCACTTTCGCGTTAAAGGCGATATAGTCAGCTGTATTCGGGTAAAGAGTCTTTACGTGAGCTTTCCAGGAAACCTCTACAATATTTATGGTAAAAGCGCATCCGATTACTAGAACGGCAATGCTGAGGAGGTATTTTGAAGAGAATATATGTTTGATACTCTTGCGAAGGGTCATTTTTGTTTTTTCGTTAAGGGTGTGCTTCGTGATCGAAGGGTTAAAATAGCGCACATCTGAAAGGACATATCGGTTGAGCCACCAGTAGACCCCAAGAATCATGACACCTGCAATCAGGACATAGGTAATAAGAGTTTGGAGGGTTCCAGTGAAGTCTCCACCGGTGAATTTAGAGACGTAGTAGAGGATAAGAGGGCCTGCAGCAATGGTTGCTAAGTCTCCTGCAGCGATAAAAAGGGTATAGGTCCTCTTGGCCTCATTGACCTGACAAATATGATTAGCAAATCCCCAGTAGAGGATAAAGATGACAACTTGTGCCCATAGCTCAGCAGTAACAAAGAAGAGAGAGTGTACCCAGTTCCGGTAGACAGAAATCCAATAGCTAAATTTTACTCCAAACTTTGCTGTTAGAAGATTTGCACTTTCGTGGGGGCTTAAGGTGCCTATGTTGGGATAAAGGACAAACCCATAGAGAAAAATAATGACTAAAAAGAAGAAGATGATCGAGTAAAAAAGGGTGGATCGCTTAAACCGATTACTCAGCTTTGAATAAGCAACGGCACAAAGAAGAGAAAGGGGGAAAACAATCCATCCCTTTAAGACAGGGATTACTTCAGCACCAGACTGGTCTGCTGTTATAATAAGGCTATCTTTCATATTAGTGATTGTGGAGTAAACGAAAGAAACTAAAAACTTGAGAAATAATAGGGGAACGACCTTTTTAAGTTCAAAGATTTGAACTGGCCAAATCTTATTAATCCATGAAGTTTTTTCGGCTGTGTCCCGAGTTTCCATATCTGCCATTTTAGCGGCATATTATAGCAGATGTACTAGAAAAAGCAAGCAAA
>CBEWFH010000188.1:0-2835 GCA_965555895.1 uncultured Simkaniaceae bacterium | reverse complement strand
AGAGGAGCTTGCGCAAACTTTCAGAGTGACTCTACAGTCGGACAATATTTAATTGGTAAGCAAAAGCCCACAGTTTATCCATCGGAGTTTTTCTTATGTTATCAAGTGATCATTGAACTTGTGCTGGACCAGCGATTAGAAGCTCTGCAGGTTGAAAGTACTGATATAACGATTCGGAAGAAGTTTGATGAGATATATGAAGCTAATAAGGATGTCCTTGACAGTGCATGGGGAGAAGTAAAACTTCAAGAATTATGCGAGCTAAAGGCTATATGCTTCTTCTGAAGCACCTCACTCAACAGACGAACCTAAGAGAAATGTAAACTTTGCATTTCCTGAAAGCCATGGAGGATTAAAAACACATACTTCAAGTCAGGCAGCGTTAAAAGATCCTCCTGAAGATTTGGTCTTATTTGACTTTAACATATGAGGGCTGTATGACCACACAGGTCGGATCGTAGAGCTTTTTGACGGTAAAGAAGTTCAATCTTCCGATGGTGAGGTTTTATTTGTCGCTATATCGGAGTTTAACAAATATAACAAACAGCAATCATTCGAAGGACAAATCTATCTCAAGCTAGTGGAGTATTTTGAGAAAATTAAGAATGAGCCCCCAGGTACTTTCTAATAAAGATAAATTGAAAATTATCAGAATTTTGCATGAAATAGTTCTGTCATCAAGTTCGTCATCTCGAAGAGGTTCTTCTACAACTAGTGGCAACGGAAGTAACCCGGTTGCAATCTTTGTGAAGGGTGCACTCTTGATCCTTGCCCTCTATTTGGGCAATCGCTATATCTTGCAGTCTGCGCTGCAGTGGTATAGGAGACCTAAAGTCTCTACCTACTGGTAAGTAAATCTTTATGCTGGGCCCCCAGCAGGGGCCCAGTTCTTTATCACATAATTATTTTAATTCCACTCCAGCAAAAGCAAGTTAATGACTTGCGTCCAATGATGTGAAAAATTAGTAGCGGTTTTTTGAAAGAGATTCCATACTCTTTGGCATGGATCCTGTAGATAGAGCTAAACTTCCTTTAACATCTAGAGTCCCCTCCGTCGAGTCCGTGAGGGGATGGGAGAAATGTTCGGAGAAGGCTAAATTTTGATAGTACGAGTTCTGCGGGCAGTGGTGGTGGAAGTATTCCGTGGAAGAAGGTGCTGGCCAGCAATTGGCGCTGTGATTCTTTCTTGGGCTCTTTTAAAACCAATTTTCTGTAAGTTCTTTTCCTTTATTAAGGGAAAATATGGACAGCGTTAGCATTAGCATTCCAAAAACTCTTGATAATTGCACTTTTACTCAGGGGCCGATAAAAGATCCTATTAGGACAATTTGTGAGCATTTTTTTGAACGGGGAGCCTTTTCAGAATGTGTTGATGGGGGAGGGAGGGTGTGTCCTCTTTGTAAGAGAGATATCGAGTGGTACGTAGTAGAGTTCCTGATGATTCTTTAGGAAAGTTGGTGGAGTTGACCAACGCTTGAAGAGGAAATTGTTAAAACCCTTTTTCTTATTGCATATGCTGCTACAGATATTCCCCTTAATGAAAGGCCTCTTTTTGTTCAGGCGTGCTTCGAAAAAGATTCAGAGAATACTCAAACTCTTCTAGCAAGGCTTAGGGAAGATGATTGTGTTGCCCAAGGTTTTATCGAGGCTCTCAAGAAGCAACCTGCGATCCTTAAGAGGCTTCATGATTCTTTTTCAGAGCTATCTAATCATGAAACGATTCAGGTGTTTGTTAACAATTTTCTAGGGAATGAAATCAATTTCTTTCTCTTTAATTCTTTGCTAAAGGAAGCAAATATTCAGCTTTATATGGAATGTGCTCGTAGTGTTATGAGTGGAGGGGTAGTAGTGAGACTAATGGAGAAAAAGTCATTGAGGATGCCGAGTGGAAAAAAAAAATGCGGGCAAGTATTGGGTTTTTTTTTGTTGTGGCAGTAATGATTGGGATTGCACGGAAAGTTTTCCGTTTGGCATACTCCAGAAAATGAATACACTTGTTTACATAAACGATCAGTATCTAGATGGGAAAGTTGCGACGATCTCTCCCCTTGACCTAAGCGTTCTTCGGGGTGTTGGGGTGATGGATTATTTTAGAACCTATGGAGGCAGACCATTTCGGTTAAGGGAGCATCTCGAGCGTTTTATCTTTTCAGCAGGAGTAATTGGTCTTACCGTCCCTAAATCCGTTGAGGAAATGGAAGGGGTTGTTGAGGGATTATTAGAGCGGACAAACTTTGAGGAAACGGGTATTAAAGTGGTTCTAACTGGAGGGATTTCTTCCGATCAACTGATGCCGGAAGGATCGCCTACATTTTTTGCTATTGGTTATCCTTTCAAACCATTTCCTGATATTTGCTTCGAAAAAGGGGTTAAGATCACTACGGAGTGTTATCAGCGCCCTTTTCCTAAAGCAAAAAGTATTATCTATCTGCCCGGTATTGTGGCACTAAAAAAGGGGAGTCTTGATGTTTTGTTTTATAATGAACAAGGTTTTTTTCTCGAGTCGGGAACGGCAAACTTTTTTGCTGTTAAAGAGGGAAAAGTTATTACTCCCAAAGATGGGGTCTTAGAGGGGATTACTCGGAAAGTTGTTTTAGAAATTGCTGATGTCGAGGAAAGGGCTATTCATAAATCAGAGTTAGAAAGTTTCGAAGGGGTCTTTTTAACATCAAGCAACAAAGAAATTATGCCTGTTATTCAGATTGACAATCATGTCATTAACAATGGCGTTATCCCTTTAACAACTTGGAACCTAATGAAACGGTTTGCAAACCATGTAAAACCTTCTCCAATTTTTTCTTAAAAAAAGTCATTGCACATTATTTAAAATTTTTC
>CBEWFH010000187.1:0-2851 GCA_965555895.1 uncultured Simkaniaceae bacterium | reverse complement strand
TATTAAGAAACTTTTGTTTTTTTGGATTACTGAGTGTTTTCCTTATCAGCCCCCCTGCGCAGGCTAAAATTAAGGAGGTCCTTGCAGAAGCAGATGGCCTTTATTGTGAAATTTGTACTCTTGCGGTATTACGACAACTTCGGGGTCCTTCCTGGGATGAAGATTTTGGCTACTGGAAAGCTGGGAAGTCAAGGGCGAAGAATGTCTCTTGAAGTTCCAGAAAACAAAACAAACTTCCAGTTGATGGAGGGAGATGAAACAACACTTAAGGTTAAAAAGGTTCTTGATAGCTCGAACGGTCAAACTGTGATTGTAATCGGGAGCTACAAGGCAAATTCAAGTGATCCCTCTCTCCCTATACTAGAAATTGAATCAGCAACTGCTGGAACAACATCAAATGATGTCTATTTTAGACTGATGGGTTTTGCTGCACCTCTTTGACATATTCATTGAAGAGGTGTAGAATTGATTCAACAGATATATTTTTATTATTGAATTGAGTTGTTATGACCTATCAGGGACGCGCATTATATAATCTCCTTCAAATGAATCTTAAGAATAACCCTTTTTTAGAAGTAGAGAGTTGGCAGGTAGAGGACTATCGCGCTCTTTCAGAGGAAGAACTTTTTGAGCGGCTGGAGAAGGAAGAGATATTTATCGATCGCGATAACTTTCTCCTCTATGTTAAGGAGTGTGATTCTCCCGAAGATTTGGCGAATTGTCTCTACCTAGAAGAAGACTATGAGAAGCATGAAAAGGTCTTCTTACCTGTCTTTGAGATCTGGCGTCGTCTAGCTCCCCATAAGCAATCCCTTTCGATTTTTGTCGATGAATTTGACCATCTCATTGAAAGGTATGAAGAAGGGGATTTCGAAAGTGAGGATGACCTGCAGGGAGCCCTCGAAAGTTTTCAATCGATTCTCGATGATAACGTTGATGAGGGAGGAGAGGCGCGCGAGGGGTACCATTTCTTTTCTGCCTATTCCTGCCACGACTTAGAAGTTTTTACATTCGAATACATTGCTCATCAAATCGATGCAGAAAATGATCTCTATGCCAATGAACTACTCGATGGAGTTTGTCCTTATGTTGGTAATAAGCGGTGGTTTGATCTTCTCAAAGCCCGTCTTGTGTCAGCTGTTGATGAAAAGGAAGGAAGGGTAATGATCCTCCACCTCCTTGAATCCCTCAAAGAGGAACCTGAGCTTTACCTCCTTTTTGAAACCCTCCACTATCTCATCCATGTAGAGGAGACCGATCTTTTCAGATCAGCCTACTATCAAGTCCTTGAGGAAATCGAGACTGAAGAAGACCTTCAAGAACTCATGATGCTTACTGCAGAATACTTAAATGCAATCGATAGAGAAGAAGAAGAGGCGATTGTCTCAAAACTTATCGAAGAGCAAAAGGGGAAAAACCTTCAAGAAAAGCTCGAAATTCCCAATGCGTCTCTTGACAGGCTGAAAGAAATCATTAACCTCTCACCAGCATAGGCTCAAACTTAAGATAATCAGCTGCCGTAAATAGATAAAGAATTTGATTCTTTTCCCCAAAGAGTACCCGATCTTTTTTCACATTATGTAAATGACCACAGACACATACGTTGATCTTAAATTCTTCAAGAATTTTTGAAGCTTTTGACTCCTTTAAATCGGCGCTAATTGGGGGATAGTGGGTCATTGCAATCCGATAGGTTGCACTCGGATCAAGTTGCTGAAGGCTGTTTCTGAGGCGCTCTAGCTCGCGGCTATAAATTCTCTCGGTTTGGATCCGATCAAGTTCTTTTTCCTTCGCCAAAGGATTTTTTACAAAGGTGATATATTCTCCAAAGGAGTATTCACTCGTATCCCAAAGGCGACTACCACCAATCGTCACATTGCCAATAGTAAATGCTGTATTATTGATGAAATGGATCGATGGAGGGAGAGCTTCGGTAAGTTTCTTATTTGTAGGCCACCAGTAGTCATGGTTCCCTTTCAAGATCACCTTTGTTCCTGGGAGGGAATCGATCCACTCAAGATCCTTCTGCGCACTTTCCAGCTTCATCGCCCAGGTGATATCGCCGGCAATAAGGATTAAATCTTCTGGTGCAATTGCCTTTTTCCAGTTCTCCTCAATCAGCTTTACATAGTTTTCCCATGCAGGTCCAAAGACTTCCATACTTTTATCGGGAGCACCAAAACAGAGGTGCAAATCAGCAATAGCCCAAATTTTCATTAAAAATCGTCAAACTCAAACATTAAAACACCTTCATCGGACTTTATAATATCACCTTTTTTTCTATAGGGGTAGAACTATCTATCTTTTTTTCTCTGTTTAAAAGCTGATCGATTTTCTCTGCAATATGTTCTGGATTTAGTAACGAAAGTTGGGGGACTTTGCCAGTCATCCGAAGGTAGCGGGTATCTCTAAGTGAAGCGAATTCAGAATCCTCACTTTTTACTAGGTAATACTGGTCTACTGCTTGAACAATTCTGACATACATCATCTTAATTTTTATTAAGAGGAGTCCAGGTCTATCAAAAGCTAGAAGAGCTCTTTCTTCTTCTTTTTTTTGGAGACCATTTTTCTCCACATCAAGATTGGAAAACGTAATTTTATTAAACTCAAAACTATAATCATAAAAATCTAGCTTAGCTCCCCGTGCATTGAAGCAAGAATTGATGGTACTTGCCGAACCTGCATGAACAAGAGTAAGCTCTTGAGAATTTGAAAAGCTTCCAATTGAAACGGAAAGTGGGGGTGACTGAATCACATATCCATTTAATGAAGAGTCTTTTTCTTGTGCCACTATGAGGCTGATCTTCCCCCGTTTTTGTAGACACTCCTAACATAGACTATTCTCATATTT
>CBEWFH010000186.1:0-2859 GCA_965555895.1 uncultured Simkaniaceae bacterium | reverse complement strand
TGGAAAGAATAGGGACATCCTTAAATAATAAAATAACTTTATGTTGGCATTTTAGTAATATCTAAATAACTAGCGGTAATCTCAATAAATGAGGCATGAATTAACCCGACTACCTTGGGAAGAAGAGGGATTCATGTCGGCTCCATTTATTGAAATAAGGATATCAGAGCTCAAGTTACCTGACAAATGATTCTTTCAAAATTGTTGTAGCTTTTTATGGCAGGTATGGCTTTATCAAGATGTGTCCCAGGATGTCCCCAGCGGGAGCTCTTGAGCTCTTTGAGCGATGACATTGGCCAAATTTGGTATTTTAAGGGTCCCAGAGATTCGATCATAGATGTAGGAGTAAAAATTTATGCCGAGTTTTTTGGCTGTTGCAGACAATGACATAAAGGTATCCCAGGCTTTAGTTCCATCATCGGTCCGAGTGCCGAAGCTGACCACCCGTTTGCGAACCCACTTTCGTGCTCCCAGTTCTGCCGGGTTATTATGTAGTGGGATTTCCGGATGATCAAGCGCCATCAGCATGGAGGGTTTTTTATTCATGGTTTTGGCAATGCGCTGGTCCAAGGCGTAATATCCGGTAACAGTGGAGAAGAGTTTGTCAAACTCATTATCTAATCGGGTGTGTTCATCGGTTGTGGTGTGTTGTTGATATTTGAGCAACTGTTTGTAGAAATCCCAGTATTTATCAAGGAAAGAGTCCAAAAGCTGGCGGTGGTACGGTACACAGGGATCGAGTTTTTTGTAGAGCCGACCATCATGAACCCAGCACAGAGCCAGCTCTTTTGTAACCAGCTTAAACTGTGGAGCATCATCGCAAATGAGCAAGCGAACCACAGGAAACTCCATCTGGGCGTGGTAGGCTGCTACGGCAGCTGCATCTATTACATGGTTACGCTGCTGAGGCCCCAGGTTGGGTAGACGTTCGTGCAGGAGAGTTAAGAATTCCTCTTCCCCAAGTTGGATGTTTTTGGGAAAGGATTTCAACTGTTGCACAACCGAGGCGGGCAATTTGAAGAGCTCAACATAGCTGAACATTTCACTATTGAGCAGGAAGGTGCGGTCGCTGAAGTTCCTTAACGCGTCTATCACAGTCAATCGGGTTTTATTCTCTGTTGTGAAGTAGGCAGTATAAAGGGGATTGCACAGGATTTGGCAATATTGGTTTTGACCGTTGACCCTGGTGGAGGTGTCATCTATGTGATGCCAGGGGCTGCTTTTAAGTCCAGCTTCGTATAAAGCGTCCTTTTCTTCGTGGAAGACATCATGATCTTTTATCAAGAAGTTGGAGAGTTGTCCTGCCGATATGTTGATTTCAGCATCGTCCAGGAGGTCCAAAATCTTGAGCTGGGTTACGTTGGTGTCAAAGTATAGCTTAAGTGACAGGGCCTTTAGTCCAGGGCCAAATTCTCCCTCGTAGCCAGGTGGTAAGGGGGCAAGATAGGACTTGTTGAAGGAGGGAGAATAGTATTTTTCTTTTAAGAACAAGGTATTGTGGGCTTCAAATTTGATGTCCTGGACTACGACAGGGTCATAGCCTTTGAACTGGGCATCTTTGGGGAGAAGTGATTTGTCTACATAGCAGATTTGGCGGTCGTGAGTTTTGATGTGGTCTTTTTTGCTGCGTTTCTTTCGTTTTTTTGGTTTTTTTCGTTCTTTTTCAGAAGAATATTGAGTGGGGTTTTTCTTGCTTGGCTTAATCTTTGGCTTTCCCTGTTCGCCCTTAAGGCGGTTGATCTCATCTCGTAGCTCCTGGTTTTGCCTTTTAAGCTCCAGGTTGTCCTGATTCAATGTTTCCACGAGATTGAAAAGTTTCTTAATGCAATCAAGAGCGCCATCGAGATCCCTGATGTTTTGGATGTCAATATCGTCTAACATTGACTTGCCTCCTGGATTGGAAGTTCTTTGGAGGCCACAGGCCCTTGTGTATTAAGCCTATCGCGGAAATTTTTGGTTAGGGGATAGACGTAAACGGTCTTTTTTGAAAGGGTAGGTTTATTGGACTTGCTGAGCTTGCCTCGACCGGTGGTTTTTCCAACATAGGTCCAGTTGTCCGCTTTGTAGCAGGTGCCCTGGAATCTCTCGGCGTCTACAAAGGTCTCCAGTAAAAAAACAGGGTGATTATAGACGCGTTGCCAATCCTGAGACACTCGACGGCGGCTTAATGCTAGCAAATGCGAAGCCAAATGAGAAACCCTAACCCATGGCAACACCAAGAAGCGAGTGTTATTAATGATCAGATGGAGATTGCTTTGACGGGTTTGCGATGACCAGCCGATAAATCGATCTCTGGCCCCTATGTACCATGGCGCCGAACTCCAGGCCAAACAAGCAATAGGGCGGTCATTGGAAAAGGCGATATATTTGAGATGTTCTCCAACAGGTTGGGTGTAAGCAAGATAGTGGTGTTCACTGATCAGGCTATTAAAGAGCTTCTCAAACCGAGTTCTGCGCACCTGCTTAAGATGGATAGGAAAAAGTTCATTAATGGGGCATTGTATCGGGGTTAGGTCAACCTCTATTTTGACAGGTTTTTTCCGATTGGCAAGGGGATTAGGAGGCTTACACTTGGGAGGCGGTAATTTGATGAGGCCTTGTGATTCCAAGACCAAGAGTAGGCTGCGGCAGACCATGTCTTTTAGTGCGCCATTTGCTTGTCGCCAGTTCCATGCCCTGCAAACCTCTTTAGAGATAAACCGCCTACTGGCATCGGGATGGGCCGCGATGATTTCTCTGATAACCTCAAGATCGGATTCAATGATCTGACGGCCGCGATATGTTGTGATTACTTCCATACCTGATACTATATAGCATCAGGAAGTGGAACGCAAGTCGAATGTAGACTTTTTTAAAAAA
>CBEWFH010000185.1:0-2876 GCA_965555895.1 uncultured Simkaniaceae bacterium | reverse complement strand
CCAAAACTTCCCTGCAACAACCAATGTCCGTCCCTATATCGACGCTTCACCCATCTTCATCAAAATATTCGATGCCCTCGACCACTACGAGGGAACTTTCTTCTATACGCGGAAGCTCCTCACAGAAAAGGAAAGCCGTTCCCTTTGGGTCGAACTCAAATCTTCTTAAGATCGTTGTCAAAAAAATAGAGTCCAAAATTAGCGCAGAGAGTTTAGTTTTGCAATTTGACATTGTATCGTGTAAAAAGAGGGTATGGCAAGTGAAAAACTCCCACCAGAAGTTGAGAAAAGGGTCTCAGCATGGCTTAAGGAGCCTTATGATACCGATACACAAAACGAGGTCCGATCCCTCCAGAAGAAGGCCCCAGCGGCTCTAATCGACGCCTTTTATACCACCGTCGCCTTCGGGACAGGGGGGATGAGAAGTGTCATGGGGGCAGGGACAAACCGCCTCAATAAATACACCATTCAAGGGGCTACGCAGGGTCTTGCCAACTACATCCTCGGGCAAAAAATCAAGGAACCCAAGGTCTTCATCAGCTATGATTCGCGGAACAACTCCAGGCTATTTGCAGAAGAGACCGCCCGGGTTCTTGCAGGAAATGGGATCGAAGTCTTTATTACACACGGGCTCCGACCGACCCCCTTCGTATCCTTTGGATGCCGCCTCCACCGATGCACCGCAGCGGTGATGATCACCGCTTCCCATAATCCCCACGAATATAATGGCTATAAAGTCTACTGGAGTGATGGGGGACAGGTCGTTCCTCCACATGATAATGGTATCATTACCGAGGTGAAAAAAATTGAAAGTCCGTCTCAAGTAAAGCTTGCCGAGTTTAGTAATACACTCATTCATGAAGTGGGCGAAGAAGATGATGAAGCCTACTATAAAGCACTCCTTCCTCTTCAGAATCATCCCTCTGTCAACAAGGAGAAAGGCTCCAAGTTAAAAATTATCTACTCTCCTCTACATGGATGTGGCATCACCACCCTTCCTGAAGGGCTCAAAAGGTGGGGATTTACCAATATCTCTTACGTTGAAGAGCAAAAAAATCCCGATGGAAATTTCCCCGCTGCCCCCTCCCCTAATCCCGAACAAAAAGAAGCCCTTGAGCTAGGAATCAAACAGTTGATAGGTGAAAAGGGAGACGTCTTCCTAGCAACCGATCCCGATGCCGACCGACTCGGAGTTGTCGTCCGCCATGAAGGAGTCCCATTCGTCCTTAATGGCAATCAAATCGCCTCTTTGTTCCTCTATTACCTCTGCAAAACCAAGCCTCTTCCCGATAATTGCGGTGCCGTTACCACAATTGTCACCACCGAGCTCTTTAAGCTCATCGCTGAGTCCCATGGTGTAGTCCCCTTTGAAGTCCTTACAGGCTTTAAATATATCGGTGAAAAAATCCATGAGTGGGAAAGGTCAAAAGAGTTTACCTTTCTCTTCGGTGCAGAAGAATCGCTTGGCTTCCTTTATGGAACACACTCTCGCGATAAAGATGCCACCATCGCTGCCTGCCTCATCGCTGAAATGGCCCTCATGCTCAAAGTGCAAAACAAAACGCTCCTCGATCTCCTAGCAGAAATCTACAAAAAGTATGGCCCCTTCCTAGAAAAGCAACTCTCTGTCTCTTTCGGTGGAGGAAAAAAAGGGATAGAAACTATGCAAGAACTGATGAAAAACCTCCGAGACAATCCCCCAAAAGAGATTAACGGAGACAAAGTGGTTGAAGTTGAAGATTACCTAACTGGGAAGACTCATATTCTCCTTCCAAAGTCCAACGTCCTCGCCTTCCGCCTTGAAGATAAAACGAAGTTTGTGATCCGCCCCTCTGGAACCGAACCCAAAATCAAGATCTATGGCCTTGCTCGCTACCAAGAAATAAAGCGGCTAGACGCCGCTTTGAATTTTCTGAAAGAACACTACCTCTCTCTCTAATTTACCCAGCTTTAATCGTAGCTCGTGCTGTAGATGAAATAACTTTGTCACTACAGATAGACTTACTTTCAAAAATCAATTTTGAATATTGTGGGCGATATTTGGTTACCATCTTGGCAAAAACATTAGGTGAAACTGGAGTCATTGTTTCCTTTCCTTTCCTATCCATAATTTTTAGTGACTTGTGATAGCTACCTACTAGCATTTTTACTGACCCGCGAAGAGCTCCATATAGTGAATAGTATTGTTTTGAAGAAGCAAAAATTACACCGAGAGTAGAGCCTCCAATTTTATCTAAAAGTTTCACCCATATAAGGGCATCTTTTGCAACACCTGTAAATGTCCAGCTATCGAGTTTTTTAGTCCGCCCTTTCAACAATGAAATGCAACAAACAGATGAAATTTAAACTTGTCTGAAGATAGTAAAAACTCCTGTGGTAATCGTAAGAAAACCAAGGAGGAAGGATGTAGGATACCATCATCTAAACAGAGTCAAGAGATGTCAACTTCTACACATTAATGAAGCGAGGCGATTCTTTTGCATTAATTGCAAAGGAATTACAAGTTGATAGATCGACTATTCATCGCGAGATAAAACGAAACTGTGGAAAACGTGGGTATCTCTATAAGCAGGCTCAAGAGAAGGGGTTAAAGAGTCGAAGCTTCAATAATCAAAAATGGAAGATGAGTAGGGCGATGACTGCAATTATAGGGGAGAAGCTAAGTTTACTGTGGAGTCCTGAGCAAATATCAGGATGGCTGAAAAAGGAGGAGTATCAAGAAGCTGTAAGCTATGAGATAATCTATAAATATGTTTGGGAGGACAAGAAAAGTGGAGCCCTATTATATAAACACTTGATACAATTATAGGGACAGAAGGGGGTGGAGTCATTGTCTCAATGGTCGAAAGAGTCTCAAAGCTAACAAAACTAGAAAA
>CBEWFH010000184.1:0-2897 GCA_965555895.1 uncultured Simkaniaceae bacterium | reverse complement strand
ACGAAAAAGAAAAAGACGACGAAAAAGAAAAAACTCCTGGCTACATGTTTCCTTTTGAGTTAGACCGCTACATACTCATCGATCTAATCGGTGTCGGGGGAATGGGTGAGGTCTTTTTAGCTGAAGATCCAGTCTGTGGAAGAAAGGTTGCTCTTAAGCGGATCCTATCCAAGAGGAAAACTAAGGAATCTGCAAGAAGACGTTTTAAGAAAGAGGTAAGGATTGCAGCGCAACTTTCTCATCCATCGATTATCCCTATTTATGACCTCCAGGATGAAGGAGAAAATCTCTATTATACGATGCCTTTCTTAGAAGGAAAAACCCTCAAAGAAATCCTCGTATCGACAAGAGTTGCTAATGAACATGGCCTTCCTCCTAATGTCATGGGGGGATCAATTCCCTCTTTGATGCTTGCTTTCTATAACATTTGCCAAGCCACAGAGCATACTCATGAAAAAGGATTTATCCACCGCGATTTGAAACCTGAAAACATCATTATTGGAAAATATAATGAAGTGACCATACTAGATTGGGGTGTGGCAACAGAGATTTATAACCCGGAAGGAGAGGAAGAAAATAAGAAAAACGAAAAGATTGAATTTAAAGGTCGGACAAATCCTCGCGGGGCTGCTGGAACAATCGAATATATGGCTCCTGAACGGGCATATTCCCAGCCTGCAAGTATTCAATCAGACATCTACTCTTTAGGAGTCATCCTCCATTTTATGCTTACTTTAGAGGTTCCTTATAAAAGGCCCAACTCAATCAAAGAATGGCGAAAAATACTCAATAAAAATGGGCCTGAGCCTCCCGTCGATCCCCAAGATGTGGCTCCCTATCGAGAAATTACGCAGCAACTCTCTCGGATTACCCTTAAATGTCTCCACCCAGATCCTGAGAAAAGATATCAAAGTGTCATTGAAATCATTAGAGATCTGCAACGCTATATTCAAGGTCGTCCTGACTGGATCCTCACTGAGCAATTTGATATCAATAAAGCTGAGAATTGGGAATTCCAAGAAAGTGTGATGCTTACCAAGCAAATGGCGATTTCTCGCTATGCTGGCCTTATGGAGTGGGTCTTCTTGATGCTCTCCAAAGAACCTTATTCTGGGAACATTCAAATTCAAGCAGTTGTTCGAATTCAAGAAGAGGGGGGCGGCGTTGGCTTTATGATGTGCGTTCCCAGCAATAGTGGACGGGAAGGACTTGAAAATGGATACCTTGCATGGATAGGCTCTAAAGAAAACCCTGGGGTGAAACTCTTCCGCGATAATGTCGAAGTGACGCATATTGATGAGATATTCTTAGAACCCGGAGAAGTCTACACTATTGCTGTTGAAAAACAAGACAACATCTTTCGGTTACTTATTAATGATCAACAAAAACTTGTCCATATTAGTCATGTCCCCATTTTGGGAGGGCATTTTGGTTTGGTTTCTAAAGACACAGAATTTGAAATCTCCACTATAAACCTTTCAGTAGGAAGTCAAAATGTCTTAGTCAACTGCCTCTCTGTTCCAGATGCCTTTCTTCTCAATAAAGATTACGACCGGGCACTTATGGAGTACCGTCGCATCGCCCACTCATTTAAAGGGCGCCATGAAGGAAGGGAAGCCACATTCCGAGCAGGAATTACCCTCATCGAAGAAGGGAAAAATAAAAAAGGAAAAGCAAATGACTTCTTCGCCAAGGCCCTCGACGAGTTTGAGCTCCTTCATAACACTCCTGGAGCTCCCATCGAATATCTAGGAAAATCCCTTGTTTACCATGCTGAAAATAACTTGGAAGAAGAGATAAAGTGCTTAGAACTTGCAGCCCGAAAATTCCCGAAACATCCTCTCCGTTATGTCCTTGATGAACACATCCTTTTTCGTCTCCACGAAACCGCGCAAAAAGATCGGATCGGCGCCTATGCATTTACCCTCCTTACCCTCCGCCATATGCCCCGCATCTATAACCTCTCAGAAACCGATCGCCTAACAAAAAATCTCATTATGAGCTCTGAAGACCTCCCCTTCATTAAATCTCCTGCAAACTATTCCAATGAAAATGAAGAGCACCTCAACCTTTCAATTCTCCTCTCTTTTTGGCTTGCTCGCCCAGGAAGCATCTATGAACTGGTTCAATCGATCCCAGAAGTTTTCAAACATCGCCTCCTTCTTCTTGAAAATGGGCTCTTAGCTCTTCTGGAGCTCGGTTATCCAAAACTAATCGAGTTTATCATCACCATAAAATACAGGAGCGAATCAGACCCTGAGTTTCTCCTCCTCAAAAATCTTTTCGAAATTGCAATCGATAAAAGCATTCTCTCTCAAAAGCTCGATCTCCTTTTACAAAAAGCAAACAACAGACTCCTCTATTCGCTCATGGGCCAGGAACTCACTATCAAAGAAACCCCCAAACTCCTCCCCTACTTTGAAAAAATAAACAAATTCGACGACCTGCATATCTGGGCTCTTCTCCTTTCAGGAAAAAAGAGAGAACCTGGGAAACTCCTTGAAGGAAAGCCGATCAATGACAATTCATCTCTCTATTATATGCTGCAAGGATGCTACCTAGCATCTTTAGAAGGAGAAGAAGGAGCCCTTTCTCATTTTGATACACTCCTTGAAACCCCCTACCCTTTTACCCACACACTATTAGGCCATTTTTTAAAAGGACATATCGACCTTGAAGGCCCCTGGTTTAGACAAGCGTTTTTTTGGGAAAAGATTCAACTTTATAAACAACTATCCCTCTACTACACCTGCCTTAATAAGCCACGAAAAGGAGCTCAATATGAGGGGATGATTCATAAAGAATTTTTAAATTATAAAATTCCTCTTAACTTTATCTAAGGAATATAGTATCCTGTGGTATTGTTGAATGAAAAAAAACAAAGGTATTATTTTGAA
>CBEWFH010000183.1:0-2924 GCA_965555895.1 uncultured Simkaniaceae bacterium | reverse complement strand
GCAACCCCCTCCTCCTCCCTCAAAAAACAGAACCTGTCACCTTGCAAGAACTTTCCCGTTTTGCAAAAAATCCCATCCGCTACTATTTCAACCATACCCTTAACCTTTATCTCCACTATGACGATACAACCGATGAAGAGTTTTTCATTTCGCCCCTACAAAAATATAAACTTCTTCAGAGTGAAAAATCACTCAATCAAGCAGGAAATCGAGGCCAATTGCCCCTTGGTCGTTTTAAAGAAATCGCCGAGAAGAAAATAAATGCTGAATGGGAAGGAATCATCCTCTTTGATACCACTCCCTACCCCTTAAAAAACTTTGAAGGAACACTACAAATTGCCGAAGAAGGATTCCCCTTTTTAGGAACAGGAAAACTCCAAGACCTCATCAAAATTTACCCCCTTTACCTCGCCCTCTGCGCAGAAAACCCCATGCCCCTCATCCCCTTAAAAGGTGCCGTTCCACTCCACCTAAAAACCGATCCCAAAAAAGCCCTAACAGACTATCTTAACTACTACCAAACCGCCCTTGAAACCCCCTCACCACTTATCCCTCAATTTGCAACAGCCCTCCTTCAAAAAGATAGCACATCCCTTGCCAGCCAGATCAAAAATGCCCCCACCAATCCCTATATGAGAACACTTTTTGCAACCCCAAATAGCTATGATCCCGCAGTTATCTTTGACACATGGTCTCCCCTCCTCCGGAAAACATTTCAGCCCCTATTGGAGATGATCACATGAAAACCTTTGACGTCTTAGATCCTAAAACCACCCTTCTAGGTCATCACCTCCTCGAAGCCTCCGCAGGAACCGGAAAAACCTTTGCCATCGAACATATCACCGCCCGCCTTATCCTTGAACATGACTTTTGCCTAGATGAAATTCTTATCGTCACCTTTACCCGCGCCGCTACCCGCGAATTAAAAACCCGCATTCGAAACACCCTAAAAAGCAAACCCCCTTCCTTTAACATAGACCGTGCCCTAGCCCTTATCGATCAAGCGCAGATCTTCACCATCCATGGATTTTGCCACCGGATGCTCACAGAATATGCCTTTGAAGGAGGACTTGGCTTTACCCTCTTATCAGAAGAAGAAGCTGACTATCGCGCCATCCTTCGCGATCACATAACAGATTTTTTCCGCACCTCTCTTAATTCTACCGATTACAGCACTACCCAACTCTTCAACCTTCCGAGCAACAAAGAATCCCTCATTAAAAAAGTCCTCAATCTCGTCGAAAAAGAAGGTGAGTTTCCCTCCTATCCAACCTTCGAAACATCCTACCAAAACTACCTTGCTGCAAGAAAACATCTTCCCCCTATCACCCTTGAAGAGCTCCAATTTAATAAAATCAAAGATTTCAATGGAAATCTTAAAGAACCCTACTATACCCAACTTAGCCTCCTCGAAAAAGAAACCCTTACCCTCAAAGAATTCGAAACCCTCACCACCTTACCATCTCTTCTTTCCCTCCTTATTCCCGAAAACCTCCCCAAAAAAACAATCATCGATCCCACCTCGCTTTATAACATTCGAGATCTCCTCCTTCCCATTCTTGAAACAGCAACCTCCCACCTCTGCACTCTTGTCCGAATCGCCCGAACCGTTCGCGCCTCTGCTCGCAAAGCCCTTGAAGAAAAAGAGATTCTTGCCCCCAATGACATACTAAAAAAAATGAACGAATGCCTCTCCCTTCACCCATTTCTGAGTAAAGTTCGCAGCCGTTACCGCGCCGCCATTATTGACGAGTTTCAAGACACCGACCCCATCCAATGGAACATCTTTAAAACCCTCTTCATCGATGAGCCCATTCCCGCACTCTACCTTGTTGGTGATCCCAAACAATCGATCTACTCCTTTCGCTCCGCCGATATCTATACCTATCTCAGCGCCCAAAAATTAGTTCCCAAAAAAGCCCACCTCGACACCAACTACCGCTCCGACCCAAAGCTTATCCAAGCCTTCAACACCCTCTTCTCAAAAAACAAAGAATTTCTCTCCCTTCCAGACGCCTCCCTTCCCTTCCATCCCGTTAACCATCCCGAAGTCTCCAACCGCCCCTTCCCCGACGATAAACAGCCCATCCACTACTTCATTTATGAAGGAGAGAAAAAACGAGAAAGATCGTGGCCTTCTCCCGCAATCGAACAAAACATCTTCTTTCCCTTTATCGCCTCAGAAATCCTCTCTCTCACCAAACACAATTTCAGTTACTCCGACTTTGCCATCCTCGTCAAAGATCGCTACCAAGCAGCCCGGCTAAAAACCTACCTTGAATCCCAATACATCCCCACCAACTCCAAAAGTACCGAATCAATCACCCTCACCCCCACCTTCAACCTTGTTCGAGATCTCCTTGAAGCCCTCATCGCCCCCACAGAAATCAATGTAAAGCGGTTCCTTTCTCACAAAGCCACCCACCACGACCTCAAGCAAAATCAAGAGCTTCTCACACAAACCATTGCCAACTTCTCTCGTCACCAAACACTTCATGAAGCGCTCCGTACCTTATATATACCAACCACCCTTGACGCCCATAGCGATTATCTCCATCTCTCCGAGCTCCTTCTCCAGCACCAATCCCAAACCCGAGCCACCCTCTCCGAGCTCCTTAACTTTCTCCTCGCCCAGACCGACCTTCCCCGTCGGCCTCTCTCCGATCCCAACTCCGTCACCATCATGACCATTCACATGTCCAAAGGGCTCGAATTTAACATCGTCTTTGCCCTAGGACTACTCAACCGCTTCACCGGCCGTGAAGACTTTATTCGCCACCAAAAAGAGTGGCTCCTCTTCCATCCCAAACACGCCAAATGTCAAGCCGCCATACAAAACCAAGAAGCCGAAAAACTCCGACAACTCTACGTTGCATTCACCCGTGCCAAACACCGTCTTTACATCCCACTTCTCACCGACACAT
>CBEWFH010000182.1:0-2936 GCA_965555895.1 uncultured Simkaniaceae bacterium | reverse complement strand
TCTGAGCGCCAACAAAAGGGGTATCTGTGCCGGATTGTCCCTTGGTGGAACATCCGCCCCATCCCTTTAATCCGCTTCATGAGCTCTTTATCAGCATCCTTGACATACTTCCCCTCTAAATCGGGAACTTCAGCGGTAAACTTACCATTCTGATCGACAGGACAGACGAGCTCAATCTCTGCATTTTTACAGGCAAAAAAGTCCACTTCACCAAAAGCCGGTGCAGCGTGAACGATTCCTGTTCCCTCATCTTCACCCACAGAATCTTCCGCGATCACCTTAAAGCTATTCGGGCTCGCCTCTTTTACAAAGTAATCGAATAGCGGAATGTAACGCTTTCCAAGGAGCGATTTTCCTTTAAACGTATCGAGAATCTCAAAATTTTCTTTGAAATGGGTTTCCGCTCGCGCTTTCCCTAAAATATAAAGCTTTCCATCCTTTCTAACCTTGACGTAATCGAGCTTTTCCCCCACCATCACCGCTAAGTTTGAAGGAAGCGTCCAAGGAGTTGTCGTCCATACTAAAAGGGAAACATCAGGCTCATCAAGGAGGAGAAACTGAACAACAATCGAAGGATCATCGACATCTTGGTAATTTAAATTCGCTTCAAAGTTGGAAAGAGGGGTACCAAGCTGCGCCGAAAAAGGCATTACCTTGAACCCTTCATAAACAACTCCTTTCTTCCATAGCTCGCCGAAAACCCACCAAACCGACTCCATAAAGGTAGGATCCATTGTCATATAGATTTGATCGAAATCGACCCACCGCCCCATCCGGTTCACCGTCTTTTTCCACTCTTCTGAGTAGCGCATCACAATACTACGACACTCTTCATTGAACTTGGCAATACCAAACTGTTCGATATCGGCAGCACCTGAAAGTTCCAGCCCCTTTTCGATCTCCATCTCGATGGGAAGCCCATGAGTATCCCATCCAAACCGCCGAGGAACGTAGTACCCCTTCATCGTCTTGTAACGGGGAATGACATCTTTAATCGTTCCCGCTAAAAGATGTCCATAATGGGGCAATCCCGTTGCAAATGGAGGGCCATCATACTGAGTAAATTGAGGATCTTTTTTCCTCCCTTCAACAGACTTTTTGAAGACCTTTTCCTTCTCCCAAAGGGTCTGGATCCGCTCTTCTCTTTCAGGAAAACTTTCTTTGCGATTCTCGAACATTACTTAACCTACTTCCAAAACTCAAAAGTTTACCTTCCTTCCCTTTAATAATCAACACTTGCCCTATATAACCTTTCCTGTTAACATCTTAAGTATATGTTCCGTAACATACTGGTTATTAGTTTTTTGCGAAATATATCTCAAGTATGATATAATCATAATTGGGGGTGCACTGGTTTCGACTTGGAAACAAAGTACCGATGGCATGCAGAGGATTCGGTTGGCCTCTTAAAAAAGCCGAAACGACATAACTGTCAAAACACAAAATTCTAAAGTTGTTTCACTCTTCGGTAACGAGGATGTTGAGCTTCTTAAGGACGTTGCTTAAGACCTAATCCGTCCCTAGCAACCGACCCTCTGAGATTGAACCAGGGATCTTGGAAAGGTCGTCAGAGATCTTGGCATGAAGCGCAGTCGCTTGACTTCCAGAGGCAGCGTTTCGAGATTAAAGGAAGTGTACGTATCCCTAGTGGGGCTCCTTACAGCAAGATACGCACTATAGATAAGGAAATAAGCATGTAGGCATTGTTATAGAGTTTACTAAGGACGAGAGTTCGATTCTCTCCACCTCCATTGAGGGAGTCTTTTCGGAGATCTCCCAAAGAAAAGGGCCCGGCTACCCCAAGGTATGCTGGGGCCCTTTTCTTTGGAATCTCTCTTAAAAATCCTCACCTCAATCCCCTCCTCAAATATCAGAATAGTAAGCCTAAACCCATTTCCCGATAGGCCCATACTCTACGTCTCCTAGCTGACTGAAGGCGGTACCGCCAATGGCCAACACCATATCCGCCTTCACACGGAAATTCTGATCACCACCCTACGCTGCTTCATCTATTCAATAATCTCACCCTAGGCAAATTGACTGGGATATAGCTATCACGCTGCAGGTATACTGCTCTCAAGCGGCTTATGTGGATATGCAGACTGTCGTTTTTGGAACGATAAAATTTGGGGCAGTTGAATCACTCCTTTTTCTATTGCGATTGCGCGCCTAATTGTTTCATTACACTGCCAGCTAGAAGAGCCTTCTAGAACTGTTTGCAAATAGATAATGAGAGCAGCCGACATTGACCGGGATACATTTTCCCAAAGGTATGAAGGCGTATGATCGACTCCATAGTAGTCGACGTTTCCAACTCTAAATATCGGCTCGTCAAACGATGTTGGTTTTGCAAAGAAAACCCCCATGCCCTCGTCGCAACTCACGTCAATAATAAGACTATGTGGTTTTAAGTAAGACACTTCATCGGCAGTGATGAACATGTATGGGTTATCAGGATCGTGATAACTTCCATTCACTATAATATCCGCCTCCCGGACTAGATCATGAAAAGAGCCCCTCTTGCCGTTATGCTCAAAAGCCCATAATCTAGGCTCATTATTTTTCCCATCTTGCAGGCGAACATAATGACAATCCAAAACTTCTTCTCGAACTTCATGATCGGGTCTTTGAATGCATATCGTAATATCTCTGAATCCCCTCGCCTTGAGAGCATATATGACACCTCTGCTTACAGCGCCAAAGCTCAAGATAATCATTTTTCTCTGGTTTCCGTAATGACCATCGATTCCCTTTAACTCGAGAACGTGAAGAACTGCACTGTAACCAGCTAATTCATTATTTTTGTAGAATGTGTGGCGCCCAATCTGTCCTTTTGGTCCCCAAACAAACATCTCTTCAAATGAAATGAGCGTAAGATTTCTGAGAGTGTTTACCTAAAGGTTGATAATCCTAACTTTTGAAACGAATCGAATATT
>CBEWFH010000181.1:0-2982 GCA_965555895.1 uncultured Simkaniaceae bacterium | reverse complement strand
GCTTCTGGCTTGGCACGTTTGTCACCGAAGATGAAACTACACCCACAACTCTTACATTTATAGCGTTGTTCACCTCTGATATGACCATTTTTAACCAATTCATGTCCACGGCACTTTTTACAACAATTCATCAACTTCATCAGTAGTAGTATCCTCATCTACAGAATTAAGGTAACGAGGTACCCATTTATATTCAGGAGAATCTGACAAGTTGCAGGAAAAAACAATCGTTTCTGCTGAAAAGACTGTAGAAGAAAATATCAAGACATTTGTGAAAACCAGAAGATAAAATTTAATTTGTTTCATAAATTGATAACCAATGCGACAAAGCCTACAGCAGCAACTATGCTTGTAAAAAAACATGAAACAGCAAGCCATAATTTTCTGAAGTTCTTTTCCCAAAGTATTACTTTGCTTGGGGGTTTTCTGCAATAAAATCTTTCAACCATTCGAAATCATAAACCCTTGACCATTTGGGAAGTTTAAAGTAGTTGGTGACTACCAATAAGGAATTACGAAAGCCTATGCCAAGAAAAGTCGCTGTAAGAAATCATAAAAGAGTCTCTGTATCCCTGTCCGAAGACCAACTCGATAAGGTCGAGAAAATGGCTATCAGACTCTCTCAAGAAGAGGGTACGCGGTACTAGAGGAGGACGCAAAGGAATATTGGGAAATATTGAGGCAAAAGTTTTTTTCATCTTGTTTTATCTAAAAGTCTATCCTACCTATGATCTGGCAGCTATGTTTTTTCAAGCCGACCGGAACCACCCGTGTCGCTATATAAAAGTGTTCTTTCCTATTTTAGAAAGGGGACTGGGACATATTCTCCGCGGTCAATATTCATTACATAAAATTCTGATCCACCATTTGAATAGGGTTAGGTGAGAAAGTAATATGCTCCTCATAAGACTATTCATCAAAATTTTTTGCTGCATCAGAGGGAAGAGCTTTGAACATTGTTCCATCCTCAAGCTGAATTTTTCCATCGCGACCCTTTCCAGAGAGGAGGTGTTCACCAGCATTGAGAATTACAGGGACTAAGTGTCCTTTAGCTTGCAGTCCCTACTCGGCATAAAGGTTCATTCCTAGAAAAACTAAGAACAGTGACAAATATCTAATCGGCTTTTTTATCATAACTCCACCTGAGTATTGGTTTTAGATTGTCTAGTCCGTAAAGAATATTTTAATAAATAAAAATTTACTTCAAGTCAGGTGAGTTGCCATAATGGAGGTATGTTGCATCCAACGCTTAAAGAGATCATCGCAGTCACAAAGGAAGCGAATAACTTGTCATTAAGTCGGATGTCCCTTGCTGAAGTTCGAAAGGGACCGATGAAAATAAAACCCCTTGCCGGCGAACCGAAACCAATGGCTAAGGTGATGAATCATATTATTCACTCCGATGAAGGAAATCTCCTTATCCGCCTCTATTACCCAGAAGAAAATAAGCCTCTACCAATCGTTCTCTATTTTCATCCAGGGGGATTTGTAAAAGGGGATATAGATGCTCATGATCCTGTTTGTCGAAGCCTTGCCGCTGCAAGTGGGTGTCTTATTGCTTCAATTAATTATCCCCTTGCTCCTGAAAATCCCTTCCCTAAAGCTGTCAAAGCAGCAAAAGCCGCCCTTCATTGGATCAGTAGTCACCCTAAAGAGCTTAATTATGATGGAAGGATTGCGATTGCGGGAGAAAATGCCGGAGGAAACCTTGCCGCTGTTCTTTCTCAAGAGGTGCGCGAAGAGATTTATCCTAAAATTTCATTCCAAGTCCTTATCTATCCTCAAACCGACCTAACCTTTTCATCTCTCTCCCATGAGGAATATGGCTCAGGATACCTTCTCGAGCGCGACTCTATTGAGTGGTACAAAAAGCAATATGTTCCCAAAGATCTCGACCCCACCGATCCCCGAATCTCCCCCCTCTTCGCTAAAGATTTTTCCTCCTTGCCTCCCACTCTTGTCATCATTGCTGAGTTTGATCCCATGCGCGATGAAGGGGAGATCTACGCCCAAAAATTAAAAAGGAGCGGCGTTCCCACTACTCTTAAGAGGTATAATGGGATGGTCCATGGCTTTTTTCAAATGGCTGGTCTTCTCGACGAGGCGAGGCTTGCTATTGAAGATGTTGGAGAAACTCTTAAAACTCATTTCAAAACATGAAAGATGATCAAATTACTCCCAGTAATTGCGCCATTGTAGGTTTCGGATATTTTGTAGCCCGCCCTCATCTTTGGCTAGCACCCCTCCTTGCCGCGCTCATCTCTTTCTTTATCCTCATTGCAGCATTTTTTATTACCGCCTATGTGTCGTGGCCAGAAACATCGCTCACATGGTTTGGGTATACGTGGGGGGTTTTTAAGTCATTCGGCTTTGCATCAGTGACACTGATTGCCCTATGGGTCTCAGTCTTTCCAGTAATCCTGAACTTTGCTTTTGAAAATATGATCGGTAAAATTCTTCAAGATAAAAGAGTTCCGATAAAAGGGGAGGGATCACTTATTGCGATAACCTCAAGTATACAAGTAATCTTCCGCACCCTTGGGTGGCGGATCTTTTGGCCTCTCGCAACTCTTATTTCACTCTTCTTTTTAGGACCCCTTTCGATGTTTTTAGCACAAGTGGGGATGGGACATATTGCAATTATCGACGCTTGTGATCTTTCTCTTGCAATACAAGGGAAGCCTGTAAAAAAGCGGATCCATGCACTCAAGTCCCGTCTTCTTCCCATATTAACAGCCGGTTTCATCGCCGGAATGCTCAGCATGATCCTCACAACAACAATTATTGGTTGGCTCTTCTGGCTTCCAGGCGTTTATGCCGGCTGCACCCTATGGACCCTTACCTGGCCCAAAGAGTAATATTCGCCCTTTAAATGGGGCAGAAGGAATCTTTTTTAGACAACTAAGGGTAAAATGACGTTTATTGTTCGCCGATTCAACTCTGAAGTGCGACATTAGCCACCCCTCTACTAAGCTGGCTAAA
>CBEWFH010000180.1:0-2994 GCA_965555895.1 uncultured Simkaniaceae bacterium | reverse complement strand
TAGTCTGAAAAATTGGGACCACAGTAGTTTCAACTAAAAGTGGGGCAACCTCGATGCAAACTCCCATAAGAAATAAGAATTGGGCCATAGAGGACAAAATGCCGTTATTATGTGCAGCCCTTTGGAATTTCCATTTAAATCGAAGGTGAGCGATAAAAGTTGAGGGGAACTAACTGCTTCATCTTTTATTATGCAACAAGTCTATTGTTGAAGGGGCGGAGTTTTAATTTGTAATCAAAATTTGTTATTAGTTTTGAAGGGTTGTGAACATAGCGTTAACGCAGGAGAGAGCATCTCTCTGATCCTCGGGATCGATAGAGATAATTTGAGAAGGAAGAGGGTTTTTTATAGCTTTTAGAATGAGCTCGAGACTGTTGGACTTCATATAGCGGCACATCATGCAGGAGCCAACGAGGTTGATGCCGGAATGCTCCATTTGGAGACGGGAGGCGATCCCACACTCTGTTAGGATGAGGAAGGGGTTGGGATCTGATTTATGATCTTTCACATAGTTAACGATTTGACTGGTAGAGCCCACAACATCTGCTTCCTTAATGACCGACTGTGTGCACTCGGGATGGGCGAGAACAGAAAGGTTTGGATGGGACTCTCTTAATAGGTGAACTTCTGCAGCGGTGAACTCTTCATGGACATAGCAGGAGCCATCATAGAGTTTAATTTGTTTTTTGTTTCCCAGAGCATTTTGGACATTTTGTCCCATCAGTTTATCGGGGAGGAAGTAGATCTTGTCATTGGGGAGTTTTTCAATGATTTTATAGACATTGGAGGAGGTGACGCAGACATCGCAGGCAGCTTTGACAGCAGCTGTAGTATTGATATAACAGACGAAGGTGTGGTCGGGGTATTTTTCGCGGAGGGTATAGACATTGCTTGCTGTGATACTATCGGCAAGGGAGCATCCCCCGTTGAGGTTGGGATCGATCACCGTTTTTGAGGGGTTTAGAATTTTAGCTGTTTCAGCCATGAAGCGGACTGCAGGAAAGACGATTGTTTCCTCGGTTGCTTCTTTTGCTTTGAGGGCGAGGCCGTAAGAATCTCCGACATGATCGGCAATGGTGTAGAGGATATCGGGATGGATGTAGGAATGGGCAAGGATAAGGGCATCCTTTTCCTCTTTGAGTGCATTGATTTCATTGACGAGGGGAACGAGTCTTTCGCACCGCTCGAGGGTATAGTTGCAGAGGGGGTTATCAGTCCGAATATTTTTGAGTTTATCATAGAGAGTTTCAGCGAGCATGATATTGTCCATCTAGATAGTTTTGGAGGATAAGGGTAGCGCTCATCGTATCGACATAAGAAGCTCTTTTTTTGCGCGAGACATTTCCCTCTATCATCAGTTTTTCAACCTGTTTGGAGGTGAGGCGCTCATCCCAAAGAATCAAAGGGAGCCCACTTTTTTCTTCTAGGATGGTAGCAAATTTTCTGACAGTGGTTGTGGTATCACTATCTTCTCCTGATAAAAGGAGAGGAAGACCAAGGACAATAGTTTCGACTCCTTCGAGTTCTTTGATAATAAGGTCTGCAGTTTCTTCAAGGGTTTTTCCAGCAATGATCGTTTTTATTGGGAATGCAATCATCTTCATCGGGTCAGACCGGGCAATTCCAATCCGCTTCATTCCAAAATCTATTCCAAGGACTCTACCCATTGAGAATTGCTCCGATAAAGGCTTTAAAGAGGGGATGGGGCGCTGTTGGCTTTGATTTAAACTCGGGGTGGAACTGGACGCCGACCATCCAGGGGTGGTCTTTTATTTCTACTATTTCGCAAAGTCCTTCATAGGTCCCAGCAATGACAAGCCCATTTTCTTCACATTTTTCCTTGTAGCTATTATTAAATTCATACCGGTGGCGGTGGCGCTCATTAATTTTCTTCCCACCATAGGCAGCATATGCCTTGGTCTTTGGAAGGAGAGTACAAGGATAGGTACCGAGGCGCATGGTTCCTCCCAGGTCCTTCATCTGCTCCTGTTCGGAAAGGAGAGAGATAATGGGATCGGGAGTGTCGAGATCCATTTCAGTTGAGTTTGCTTTTTTTAGCCCAAGGACTGCGCGGGCAAATTCGACGGCGAGAACTTGCATCCCGAGGCAAATCCCAAAATAGGGGATTTTCTTTTCGCGGCAATGCTTTGCAACAGCGACTTTTCCTTCAAAGCCTCTTTCACCAAAACCTCCAGGGACAAGGTATCCATCGCAGCCATCAACTTGATCGGTAGCTTCGGAATCATAGCCGACGACTTCAATCTTCACACCAAGAGCAATTCCTCCATGCTGGAGGGCTTCAACGACCGATTTGTAGGCATCTTGATGGTTGATATATTTACCGACAAGACCTACTTTCACCGTTTTTTTTGGATTGAGGTGAGTATTTACCATTTTTTCCCATGCGGAAATATTTATCTTAACACATTTGAGGTTGAGGAGAGTGCATAGCTCACTATCGAGTTTTTGAGCGATCATCATTAGAGGAAGTTCATAGATCGAATGGTCAACATCTACCTGCTCGACAACAGCTTCTTTCCGGACACTGCAAAAGAGAGCAATTTTATCCTTCACCTCTTTTTCGAGAGGGCTTTCTGAGCGGCAGAGGATCAGATCGGGAAAAATACCGAGACTTTTGAGCTGATGGACCGAGTGTTGGGTCGGTTTTGTTTTTACCTCACCTGCAGCTTTTAAGTAGGGAACATAGGTCATATGGATGTTAATGCAATCTTTTGGGTGGTCTAAGCAGAATTGGCGGATCGCCTCTATGAAGGGCTGCGATTCGATATCACCAACCGTTCCTCCTACTTCAACGATAAGAATATCGATCCCTTTTTCTTGCGCTGCAGCTAAATGGATCCGCTTCTTAATTTCATCGGTCACATGGGGGATAACTTGAACGGTGTTTCCAAGGTAGTCACCATGCCTTTCTTGCTTAATAACGGTGTCGTAAACTTGACCAGAGGTAGACCGGAAGAGACACGTCTGAACTCC
>CBEWFH010000179.1:0-3004 GCA_965555895.1 uncultured Simkaniaceae bacterium | reverse complement strand
GCGTATCTTGAAGCAATCCATGCTGCTGTTAAGGAAACAGGAGGATGGGGGTCCTGATCTTCCCCCGAAATATTCGATTCGTTTCAAAAGTTAGGATTATCAACCTTTAGGTAAATACTCTCGCAAAGCTTTCTGTTGAATGAGCAAACTCTCGATTTTAGTATGCGGAATACAGAAAAGCACCATGGGCTAAAAATGAATGATTTCTAAAATCTGTCTTGCCATAGGTGAGTTGCTTTCCATCTAGTGTGACAATATTGCCTCCTGCGCCCTGTAAAATTGCATGACCTGCTGCAGTATCCCACTCATAGCAAACCTCAAAAAAAGGGTGAATATCTACCTCGCCTGCTGCCACTCGAGGAAATCTTAAAGCATCGCTATCCATTCTTTTTTCTTTGATTTTAATTTTCTGCAAAAAGTGATCTCGCTCAGCTGAAGGAGGGAGGGTATGGTAAAGTAAAACAATCATCCCTTCTTCATCTGGATTCCGGGCTGACAGGGATATTTTTTGGCCTATTTTTTTTATAAACGAAAACTCCTTGGCTATACCAGCATAAGTTAAATTAGATATGGGTGCGTGGATTACTCCTAAATAAGGTTGAAAGTTTTTTATCAGTCCAATATTAACAGCAAAGTCCCCATTCTCTTGAATAAATCCTTCAGTACCATCAATAGGATCAACAAGCCAAAAGTCTCCTCCATGTACCAAAGAAAGATCATTGCTTTGCACAGATTCTTCTGAAATAATAGGGATATCTGGCGTCAACTTTTTTAACATATTTAGAATGAATTCCTCGGACTCTTTATCAGCTCGTGTAACTCTAGATCCGTCAGCTTTGATCGAAATAGGACTATTTCTTTTATAACGGCTTAAGATTAAATTCCCAGCTTTTTCTGCAATATCAATTATTTGATTAAACACATCAGATTCAAAAAATCTTCTATTCATTTCTTACCATCTAAAATTTGATTAAGCCGATCATTATTTAAAATAAAGATATTTTGACCTTCAAGCTGAATAGCAAATTGTCGAAAATAGATAGTAGGAAAGCCCATCATACAAAAACCTTGGCTATATGGAAAACCGAGCTCTTTATGCTTTGAAGCATAATCAAGCAACATTGTTTCCTCTTCGGCAAGATTAGAATAGAGACTATTTTTCACCACCTTACCCTCAAACCTCTTGAGAATATCCGCGCACACCAATTCAGATAGCTGCTCCTGATTAATGACATCAGTTGATATATATACTATCTTCCCACTGTACAGTTTAGGCAGTTCTTTATAATAAAACTCCCGTAATCTTTCTAAAAAAGAAATGCTAGACCATGGATAAGGCGGGAAATCTCCTTGCAGATTTCTTCTCTGCAAACCTAGCTCAGGAGAAGTATCAAAGAAAAAAATAACATCAAAAGTGGTCTCCTGAAAATCATTTTTTATGATTTCTTTTTGCATTTCATACTCTTGAGGCTTTTCCTCACTAGAAAAAGCATAAGTAAAAGCTAAATTGGTAAAATAAGTGCGATCCATAAAAACCACTAAATTATCTTTCGCCTTTTTTAATATGCTTAGTCTCTCTTTCCACAAATCGTGGTATTCCATCCAAATATCATCCTCTTGAGCCAAAAAAGACCCTTCCTCAATATTGATTTCTGGCAGGAATAAACATCCTTCTCCGATCTCTTTACCAAGAGACACTAAAATAGATGTTTTCCCAGCTCCTGGCATGCCTTCAAAACCAATTTGAATAATTCTTTGAGATACATCCGCATAATTACAGAAAATAAATAAGCAATAAAAACTAAAAAAAAACTTTGTTGTGATTTTATTCAACATATTTACTAATATTTTTTGAAAAATTATTATGTCTGGATGCTAACTTATCTTGCCAAAAGTCACTGACCCCATAAAGATGCTTGCTCTTTACCTGGCTGAAACAATCTTCTACGGCTTGTGTTTGCATTTTTGCCATTTTTTCGATAGAAACACCTCTCTGAAACAGCCTTTCCATTTCGTCGGTCAAAGTACTGGAAAAAAATGAACGATCATCTGTGTTTATGCTAGTCCGAAGTTGATGGAATTGAAAAATAGGGTGTTGCTCACACCGATTTAAATACTCCAGACACTCATTACTAAAAGGACACGCTTCCATACTAATGTTTTTTTGCATTAACTTCACAACCGCCTTCTGTGTTTGAAGAGAGGTACCCTGGCCTATTCGGTGAGGAGCTACTTGCTCAATAGGACTCAGTAATTCTTCCTCAGCTACAGTTTCACCAGCGTGAATGGTCAATTATGTAACCATATCTCTTTAGGTTTTGAAGAAGCTCTACAAAAGGTGTTATTTTAAACCGTTCTTCCTCTCCTCCAAAGTTGATTCCCACAACTTCTTTTGGTTTTTCTTGAATTAGCCAATTTGCAATTCTAGAAGCCAACTCAATAGGCTGATTGCGAATAATATCAACTAGAATTTTTGCATCAATTTGATCACTTTTTTCACGAATAGCTCGCTTAATAGCTTGAAAAACTGGCGATGGTTCAATCTGATGAAACTCTAAAATTCCTACAGTGGCCCAAGTAATTTCTGCATATTGTATATTTTCCCCAATAAGTTGATCCAATAAATCAATGCTTGCCTCATAATGATCGTCCAGTGTTCGTAAAGCGCGATGAATTTTTTCAAAAACAGATAAGAAAGAAGGGAGAGATCTTTTTGAACTATTTTGAAAAAAACGCAATTCATCTGTAAAGTTTTTATCACGCTTTTCCCAAAATGAAAGAGAAAGAGATACCTCTAAATGCACGTGCAACTCTATCTTGGGGGCGTCGAATAACCAGCTAGAACATGAATTCTTTAACCCATACCTAGACACTTTGTCATACCCCCCCACTGTTTATCGAATTCATCATCGCCTCTAGAATGAGATGATCCCGATAAGCATTTTTAGCAGCGCCCTTTCAACCGCGAAGTGCGACAAATAGATAAAAATTGAAACTGGTCAGA
>CBEWFH010000178.1:0-3030 GCA_965555895.1 uncultured Simkaniaceae bacterium | reverse complement strand
AACTTTCCAAGGATACGCTCATTTATTCTCAGACACAACATTCGGTTATACCTCGCTCACTAGTAACTGTCGACTTACCTACCCCCCTTTTCCAGCCAAAATCCCTATAATGTAAATAGGGTCCTTAAGTTTTTTTTTATTTGAATCAATATTAGACATAACCCATTAACTCCAAGTGTTTAAAATTTATTCTATAGGAAGCCCCTAAGAGAAGAGATTATTAACTTAAGGAATTCCTATGCAACAATTAATTCTTGCTCAAAAAAACTTCATTTACTAACCTCACCCAAAACATGAATTATCTAAGGCGAGACTTAGAACAATTAATGAACACAGATAAAATAAATATTGCATTAAAAATCATCGATATTATAATGGTATGTCGAGATTAGAATAAAGAGAGTAAAAAATAAAGTTTTCATTATTAAATGGGAATTAAAAAATTTTACTTTATATTTGTCGTACAAATTATATAAGAAAAAGGGGCTATTATGAGCTTTACTCAACAAGAAACTGCTAAAACAAACACCAAAAGGCTTGATGAGCTTGAAGGTGTTATTTCTAAGGCTATTAAAAAGGTTAGAGGAAGAAAAGAGAATGATCTTTGTAAATATATCCCCATGAATGAAGGTGGATATATACATCATTTTACACTCCGTAAGATGAAATATAAAAATCCTCTAGAACTTTCTTCAATGATTGAAAAATTCATTATTAAGGCTGATCGCCCTCTAGTTGTTCCTCCTAAGCAAAGAGCTGCACGTGGATCACGCAAGAAAAAGGATCAATTAGCCTTTTCAAAACTTCAGCTTGAGAGACTTCTCAATATGGCTAGACTTTCTGGAGACAAAGAGATGATCTCAATGCTTAGCCCAAAGAAATCACTAGCTCAAGGAAAGCGAGAGCTTATTCAAAGTGTCCGTCATGGTATTGTTGATCATGAGCTTTGGAATGCATATGTTGAAGGAGTCCATGCACAGCAAGCACTCATTGCTGCCGGTGCAGAAGCGATGAGCGGAAAATAAAAAATTTTCTCCTTATTTATCAAGGATTGATTTGAATGGACACCAATTTTAGGTGTCCATTTTTTTTCTTGATTTCTACCGAAAGAACTCTATAATAGACTTGTTAGAAATGAAACATTCCCTACATTTTTTAAGTTAGGATTAAAAACAGTAGTGAATGTTTCAAAAAGAATTTTATAAGGAAACGAAATATGACAATAACTACTCAAGAATTTGGCAAGTGGAGGGCCCGCCTCTGGCCGGTCCATCGCTTTGAGCTGAAAAAGCTCATCCCAATGGTTCTCCTCTTCTTCTTTATTCTTTTTATTTATACAGTTCTCAGAGATACAAAAGATACACTCGTCGTTACAGCAGCAAAAGGGTCCCAAGTGATCCCTTTCCTAAAGCTTTGGGCGGTATTACCGGGTGCAGTCTTGTTCATGTTACTCTATGCGAAGCTCAGTAATAAACTCAGCAAACCAGTTCTTTTCTACACCACAGTAGTCCCATTCATTGTTTTCTTTGGACTTTTTGGAACGGTTCTCTATCCTCTTAGAGATTCACTCCACCCCCACGCTTTTTGCGATTATTTGGAAACAGTCTGGCCAGTGGGACTAAAGGGATTGATCGATGTCATCCGTCACTGGACCTTCTCCCTCTTCTATGTCATGTCAGAGCTTTGGGGAAGTATGGCAATCTCCCTCCTATTCTGGGGATTTGCCAACGAGATCAATAAGGTATCGGAATCTCGACGGTTCTATACCATTTTTACAATGTTCGCCAACGTTTCCATGATCATTTCAGGAACTTTTATTGTATGGGCTGCAGGAATCCGTGATAAAATCACTGGCATAGATCCTTGGCAATTGACCCTCAATTACACCATGGGAATGGTCGTTGTTGCAGGGCTTCTTACTCTTGGAATCTACTGGTGGATTAACAAAAATGTTCTTACCGATAAACGTTTTTATGATTCTAGTGAACAAAAATCAGCAAAAAAATCAAAGCCAAAACTTTCTATGAAAGAGAGCTTTAAACTTCTTGCCCGTTCGAAATACCTTGGATGTATTGCCATTCTCGTAATGGCATATGGAATTTCGATTAACCTCGTCGAAGTGACTTGGAAAGATCAACTCCATCACCAATATCCTACTAACAATGCCTACCAGGCCTTCATGGGACGATTTTCAACGATAACAGGCTATATCACCATCCTGGTGACCTTCTTCCTTGGAGGAAATATTGTCCGCCGTTTTGGATGGGGTAAAACAGCCCTTATTACACCTACCCTGCTTGTTGTGACTGGCGTTGGATTCTTCTCATTCATCATCTTTGGTGGAAGTTTGCAAGCCATGGTAGCAGCTCTTGGTTCAACCCCTCTGATGCTAGCAGTCATTTTTGGTACGATCCAGAACATTGCGAGTAAATCGTCTAAATATTCCTTCTTTGATCCCACTAAGGAAATGGCCTACATTCCCCTGGGACAAGAAGAGAAGGTTAAAGGTAAAGCAGCGATTGACGTTGTTGGTGCTAGACTTGGAAAGTCTGGTGGAGCCCTTATTCAACAGGGACTCTTCTTAGCGCTTAACACTGCTGTCGTAGGAGTCATTGCTCCTTTCGTTGCTGTTATTCTTCTGGTGGTTATCGGTGTATGGATTCTCTCTGCCCGCTCCTTGAGTAAACAGTTCAATAGCTTGACCGCTAAGAAAGATAAAGAAGCTGCTTTAGAAGAAAAAGCAAAAGAAGCGGAAGTGGCAGAGCCTGCTACAAAAGTGGAAGCTCCGGACGAAACCGCTTCAACAACTTAAGAAAAGACTTAATGTCTTTTCGAAAGCCTCTCTTTTCAGAGAGGCTTTTTTTTATATAAAAATCAGATAGAATTCATTCTATGAACCTATCTCACTAACTAGGTAGTTATAAAATATTTATGAAAAATATACCAAACTTTTCTCGTCTGATTTTGCTTTCGGTCAGGGCACAGGAAACTAAAACAAATTTTTGAATCTATTGAGTAAGAGGAATAACC
>CBEWFH010000177.1:0-3033 GCA_965555895.1 uncultured Simkaniaceae bacterium | reverse complement strand
CTGTTAACTCCTCTTTAGGTTCGAGAAGTCTATATCATAACTGTCCTCTTTTTCGAGGGAAGATCAGAGTTTAAGGAACCCGTCGGGAGTTAATAGTATGTTTGCTGGCTTGATATCTCGATGGATCATCGCTTTTGGAAATTCAGAAAGAGCTAAAAGGAGCTGCCGGGCGTAGATCCTAATTGTATCGATAGGCAGTGTTTTCTTATCATCTTCTCCAGGCTTTCCAAGAATATCTTGGAGTGTTTGCGCCCCATTATAATAGTGGCTAAGGATTCCATAGAGGGTAAAAACGTTATCTCCGATTTCCTTTTTTTGTTATAGTAATCGGAAATTTCATTGGAATCCATTAAATGGTAGGTTCGGGCAGTTTTGTCTCACACGATTGCATAGTAACTAGAGAGAATATAGGGTCCTTTAGGGATAAAAGCTAAAGACTCTTCACTAAAACGGTCTTTGGAGATTTGAAAGAATTTTCCCTTTACACCATTTTTCTCTTTATCGGGATTAACAAGGCGAAGGGCCATCGTAGTAGGTTTGTTTTGAGGATCAGTGAAGGTGACTTGCCAAACTGAGGCAAATTGTCCACCTTCTAAATGTTTGATAATCTTTAAATTTCTTAGTGATGTTGCCAAGATGAAGCGGAAAAGGCTTCGGAAATTATTTGGTAGATAGTCCAATAGGGTTTCGTGAGTCTCCCAATCTAACATTGAATCGATATAAAGAGGGGTATTATCGCGCTCGAAGGGGCTGATTGTTGCATAGAGGGTATAGGTGTTAGTTAAGGGGGCTGTATTATTATAGGGTTGCCATGCACCCGACAAGCCATACCTTTGTCGAATCTCCTCCTCCTAACTCTGGTATGAGTGTAAGATCAAAATGCTCAGCTAACACATTTTGGAAATTTTGTCCCTCTGTAGGGAGGTGGGATTCAATGGCTTCTTGCAGTTGATTGTCTAATTCTTTTGGGACCATATAGAAAGGTTCGTTTTCAACCCTTTCAGAGGGAGGAGGGGGAGCCCAGTAGTTAGATAGGATTTTAGGTAACCAACTCATAACGGGAGCAAGTTTACCGTATTAGTTTATTTTTGAATACCAGCAATGATGAGAGATTTTTTCTCAAGATAGGCATCGAGACTATCGCGAACACCGCTTTCTCTACCGATACCAGATTCTTTCCATCCGCCGAAGGGAAGAAGCTCTGAGACAACATCGGTGGTGTTAATTCCAACAGAACCTGCTTCAAAAGCTTCACCGACCCGCCAGGTGCGGCCGATGTTTTCACTAAAGAGATAGGCGGCAAGGCCGTAGTTGGTATCATTGGCCATTTTGATTGCCTCTTCTTCAGTTGAAAATTTATAGATTGGGGCAACGGGACCGAAAACTTCTTCGCGATACATCCGCATTTTGGGATCCATATCGACAAGGAGGGTGGGTTCGTAGAAGAAATTTCCAACGGTGGAACGGGCACCGCCGGTTAGAGCTGTCGCACCATTTGCAAGGGCATCATCGACGAGCTCCTCGCATTTGGCGATTCCTCCTTCATTGATAAGTGGGCCGAGTGTTGTTTTTTTATCGAGGCCATTTCCCAGAATGAGATTTTCTTCGATCATCCTTTTAAACTTATCGACAAACTTGTCATGGACCGTTTTATGGACAAGGAATCGGTTGATGTTATTGCAACATTGCCCGGCGTTATAAAACTTAAATCCAAAAGTTCCTTGGACCGCTTTATCGATATCGGCATCATCAAAGATGACGGCGGGGCAATTGCCACCGAGTTCCATGGTGACATTTTTGATCGTATTTCCACACGAGCTAAAGAGTTTTTTCCCAACGGCTGTGGAACCTGTAAAGGTAAATTTTCGTACTAAGGGGTGGTGGGTGAGCTCATACCCAACTTCGCTCGGATCGTTGCAGGTGAGAATATTAAAGACTCCAGGGGGGATCCCTGCGCGGTCGGCAAGTTCTGCAAGGGCAAGAGCTGATAGGGGAGTATCTTCTGCAGGTTTCAGCACAACGGTACATCCGGCAGCAAGGGCAGGCGCACATTTTTGTATGGGCAGGACCGAGGGAAAATTCCAAGGGGTGACGACTGCAACAACGCCAACGGGTTGTTTCCAGATCATAAAGCGGCGATTAGGGTCGGGGGAGGTCATGGTAAGCCCTGTCATCCGGCGCGCTTCTTCAGCGTGCCAGTTGAAAAAACCATTGTTCCCCATGAGCTCATGGGTTGATTGTTCGTAAGGTTTTCCTTGTTCCAAGGTGAGAAGGGTTGCGAGATCTTCCCAATTCTCATTCATGAGAGCATCCCACTTCCTTAAAAGTGCAGCCCGATCTTTAGCACTGACATTTTTCCATGTATGGAAAGCCTTGTGAGACTCTTCGATTGCTTTCGCAGCGGTTTTTCCATCGATCTCCGAAACATCGGCAATTTTTTTTCCATCGAAGGGGTTCCTGACAGGAAAAGTCTTTTTCCCCTTAACCCATTTTCCATGGATATAACTATCGGTGCGAAGTAAATTCTTATCTTTCAACATAATTTTCTTTATAGCACGGAGAGTCCTATATTAGCTAGCGTTGGGTTTTAAAGATTCTGGGGGCGATGACATGATAAAGGAGAAAAGGCAGCCCCGATAAGAAATAGGAGTTGAAAGGCGCGGTATTTTAAAGAGGTAGGTTTGGGTGCTGCATAGACTTTGGGCGCTGTATGAACAAAGTGCCCCCTAGGTCAACGATAAAGATGTATGTTTTGGGTCTTTCTTCATTGGGAATAGTTTTCCAGTCTTGTCCTTCTTTCTTCGGGTCATCAAAGTAGAGCACATCAGTGATACCTGGTGTTTGTGGCGCGAGGACTCGGATAGGAATCTTAAAAATGCCGTTACCTAATCGTATTCCTTCTGTGATACTAACAAACACACCTTTCTTGTACGATTTCACCTTTTTGAGCTCGTAGCCAAACTCTCTTAAATAATCGCTTGCTTTAATAGCCCCAGTTTATTGTTTATGATTTTCTGATCATTTGTCATTTTG
>CBEWFH010000176.1:0-3044 GCA_965555895.1 uncultured Simkaniaceae bacterium | reverse complement strand
ACACATCTATGCCTTTTATGATCCTCATCTCCTTAGTTGGGGTTTTAGTAAACTTTTTGATCATTGGTCCTCTCTTTTCGCTGCAGTCCATGAAACCTGACATCAAAAAACTCAATCCTGTGACCAATTTGAAGGGAATCTTTAAACTCAAAACCTTCATCGAGCTCTTAAAATCGATCATGAAAATTTCAGGAGCTGTTATTTTAATTTACTCGGTTGTTTATAATAGCCTTCCTGAAATCATTGCGACAGCCGGGATGCCCATTGTTGGATCAGCCATTGTTTTTAGTAGCTTTTTGATCAAAGTTGCCTTTCGCATAGGTCTTTTTTTCTTAGCGATTGCACTATTTGACCTTGTTTTCCAGAAAAAGAATTTCGCGAAAGAGATGAAGATGGAAAAATTTGAGATCAAACAGGAATATAAGGATACAGAGGGAAATCCGGAGATTAAGGGTAAACGAAAACAAATTGCACAAGAAATTGCCTATCAGGAAAGCCCTATGGCTGCAAGAAAAGCGCGGGCTGTCATCACCAACCCCATTCACATTGCAGTCGCACTCCGTTATGAGGCTGAAGACGATCCCGCACCTTTTATTTTAGTCATGGGAAAAGGGGTGACGGCAGAAAACATTACAAAAATTGCACAAGAAAATAATATCCCCATTATGAGAAATGTAGCATTAGCACAAGAACTGTACAATAAAGGAACAGTCAGACAGTATATACCTGAAGAGACTTATGAAGCAATTGCTGAGGTCTTGAAATGGCTTGACACCATTGAAACTACAACTAAACCTGAATACAACGTGGATCTATTTACCTAATATGAAAAGTATGCCTGGACTCTTTAGAGGTGCAAAATTTCTACAGATACTAAGTAGATCTAGTGATGTAGTTCTTGCTGCCTTTATCATTATCATCATTGGGATGATTATCATCCCAGTTCCCGTAGCATTGATCGATGTGATGATTGCGATTAATCTAAGCGTTTCGATCTGCCTCTTGATGGTTGCCCTCTATATCCAAAAAGCAGTCCACCTTTCGATATTTCCCTCGATTCTTTTGATTACAACCCTATTCCGTCTTGGAATCGAAATTGCTGCAACGCGGCAAATTCTCCTTCATGCTGATGCCGGACACATTATCCATGCCTTTGGTGAATTTGTTGTAGGAGGAAACTTTGTTGTTGGGGGTGTTATCTTCTTGATCATCACCATTGTTCAGTTCATCGTTGTAACTAAGGGTGCCGAGCGTGTTGCCGAAGTTGCTGCCCGCTTTACCCTTGATGCAATGCCTGGAAAACAGATGAGTATCGATGCCGATCTTCGTAGTGGAACACTCGATGCAAACCAAGCTCGAGAAATGCGCCTCGCTCTCCAAAAAGAGAGCCAACTTTACGGAGCTATGGATGGTGCCATGAAATTCGTAAAAGGGGATGTCATTGCAGGTATCGTCATTGCGATTATTAATATTGTTGGTGGTCTTATCATCGGGATGATGATCCACAATATGACCGCGATGCAATCGGCAAAAATTTACTCCCTTCTATCGATTGGTGAAGGGTTAGTCACTCAGATCCCTTCGCTTATGATCTCACTCACTGCAGGTATTGTTACCACAAGGGTTTCTAGCGAAAAGAAAGATACCAACCTTGGAAAGGATATTGCTACTCAGATTTTTTCCCATTCAAAAGGACTCATGCTAGCTGCATGTGTGACCTTTGGAATGTCATGGCTAAAAGGGTTTCCTTCATGGATTTTCTGGCTCTTAACAATCTTATTTGGATTTGTTGGGGCAAAAAACCACTTCAAAAATAAGAAGCGCGATGCAAAAGCTGCCTCTGGTGCAATGGGCCCTGCAAGCATAAACACCGATGTTGAAGGACATACAATTGTTAGAGGAGGACTCGATAATTATGCCCTTACTCTTCCGGTTATTTTAGAAACAGGAAAAAACTTCTCTAAAATTATTAAAAAAGAAAAGGTCGGAACAACTTTTGTCGATGAGATGGTTCCAAAGATGCGCCATGCCCTCTATCAAGATTTAGGGGTCCTCTTCCCAGGCGTACATGTAAGAACCGATTCGACCATCCTTGAACCAAATGAATACTCCATTTTCCTTAATGAAGTTCCCATTGTTCGAGGACGGGTCATTGAAAACTCTGTTTTAACCAATGAATCTGAAGAAACACTTAGGCGGTATAACCTCCCTTTTACTACTTCAAAAAATGTCATTGGAACTGCTGCCCTTTGGATAGAAAATAGATATGTCGAAGTTCTTAAAAAAGCTGGGATAAAATTTTGGCAACCCCTCGATGTAATGATCCTTCACCTCTCTCAATTCTACAAACAATATGCTGCTGATTTTATTGGAATTCAGGAAGTTCGGGCTATTTTAGAGTTTGTTGAAAAATCATTCCCCGACTTAGTCAAAGAGGTCACCCGTCTTGTTCCTCTCCAAAAACTTACTGAAATCTTCCGCCGCCTAGTTCAAGAGCAAGTCTCAATCAAAGACCTCCGCACAATATTAGAATCGCTCAGTGAGTGGGCTCAAACAGAAAAAGATACAGTCCTTCTTACCGAGTATGTCCGCTCCTCTCTTAAAAGGTACATTAGTTACAAATATTCACTCGGGCAAACAGTCCTTTCTGTCTATCTTCTAGATCCTGAAATTGAAGATATGATTCGTGGCGCGATTAAGCAAACCTCTGCAGGGTCTTATTTAGCTCTCGACCCTGATTCGGTCCATCTGATTCTTCATGCAATGCGCGGAGTTATTGTTCCCACTCCTCCTGGAGGGCAGCCCCCTGTCCTGCTTTCAGCAATTGATGTCCGTCGTTTTACCCGAAAACTCATTGAGGGTGATTTCCCTGACCTCCCAGTTGTCTCCTATCAGGAAATTGTCCCTGAGATTCGGATCCAACCTCTTGGTAGAGTTCAGCTTTCATAGTGTTATTATTAAGTCACTTAGGTAAAAACGAGTTTAATATTGGTTCATCCGCATAACGCATACTTTTGAGCGTGGAGGTGATAAAGCCTGAGCTT
>CBEWFH010000175.1:0-3046 GCA_965555895.1 uncultured Simkaniaceae bacterium | reverse complement strand
AAATATGAAGGGGTATCAACATTCAATAGGAAGATCTCTCCTTAGAGAAGAAAAAAGCCCTCGTATTTTCTTTCATAACCCTTCAAATTTAGCTGGAGCAATCTGTTGCAAGCAAGAGGAGAGTGTTGTTGAATATGATTACATAAATGATAGGGTTATTGGAGATGAAAAAGGTCTTTATCCAATAATTAAGAATTTTCATGAGTTGTTCACAGCGATCTATAAAAAAAATCTCACAGTTCCTCCAAATATCAAAAATAGTTCAAAAAACCTAAGGATTGAGCCTTATAAACCTCCTCATGAAATTTCAGCTGAAAAGCTCTCGGAAATGATCTATTCTAATAGCCCCATGACATCACTTATTTTAGATAGAAATAATAATGTTGGTGAAGAGCTTCTTTCTAAAATTGCTGACTGGAGTCCTGACCTCGATTTGTTAAGTATAAAGGATTCTTACTCAGTGACCGATAGGGGACTTTCGAAACTTTTAAACAAATGTGTGAATATTTATGACCTAGATATTTCAAATTGCCCACTTTTAACAGAAAAGTGCTTAGATTCTCTTCCAGAAACAATCATGAGACTCCATTTGAAAGGACAAGACTTTGTTAATGATATCGATTTTACGAGGAAGTTAAAACATGTTGAAATCCTAGATATTTGTCATACCCCATTGACAGATAGAGGATTCCGCAGATTTCCCGAGCTTATTCCCAATCTTTCCACCCTTTATTTTTCCTACACAAATATGACAATGGATACCATTTTACAAACATTAATACGCATACTACTCTTTAGGCTTTTCATGCAGGACTGTGAAAATCTCACCAATGAAGAAGCTCTTAAACTCCTCTCTCCTCACCCAACAATTCGATTTGTTTATTTATTAAAGTGTCATAAGCTTACCGATGAGGTTTTCTCCCAAATCAAAGAGTTAAATATCCGCCACCTCTTACTCGTAGACATTCCTCAATTAACCAATCAAGGGTTAGAAGCCCTCCTTAAACTTTCTCTCGACTCCCTCCATATCAATATCGCTCCAAACTTAACAGCAGATGCCTTTCCCATAATTGATAAATATGCCCATAAGTTTGTAGATCTTGATATCAAGATCCTAAATCTTTAATAAGTGACAACAGCTGAGATAGAGCCGCCAAAGAATTGTGTAGAATTTTTTCCAGCTAAAGTAAACCAGGCTCCCCCAATAATTCCAAAATTTGCGCTATAATTGTACTCGATAGATGGAGTAAAGTTAATCTGATGTGAGGAGGGGTTTCCCACAGAAAGAGAGCTCCTTTGCCGCCCAGAAAAGCGGTCATGGCTTGAATAGACATATTGAGTATCGAAGGCAAAGGCCCAATTATGGGTGATTGAATATTCTCCTGAGAGGAAAAAGGTATAGTTTCTGCCGGGATAGATTTTTCCACCTGTTCCCGGAGCTCCTCCATAAGTACTGATTCCTTCAATATGGACGGAAGAGGGATAAAGGATCCCTAGGAGACTCCAGCGGAGGCGGAAATATTGTTCAGGTGCTAGTTTAAACGTTTTTTGAAAATTAAAATTAATTCCGGATTGATAAGAACCTTGTCCGGTTAGATCTGTTCCATGTTTCTTTGGGTTTCCTTTATCGTACTGTCCAAAAGGGAAGGTTATTTGAAGACGAATACGGAGATCTGGAATCCAAGTGCCTGGATGGTCCCTTAAGGCTTGAATCCCAAGGGAAAAAGGAGAGTCATTCATCCGGAGGGAGGAGGACCCCTGACTAGTTTGATAAGAAAAAGCAGGGGTAAACTCTAGATCCATGAATGAGGCGATGCCATAAGTCAGATCAAGAAGAGGTTGAATCACCCACATATTAGGACTGTTTTCCCTCTTCCAACTATTATCAAATATTCCAAAATTATTGGTCACAAAAAGGTAAGGTTGCCAGGTGACTTGACCGAGGGTATTCACAGAACCGCTAGGTGCCAATAGAGGACCGGTAAACCATGGAACCGTCCACACCTCATCATTAGAAGGGGTTGCAAAAAGAGAAAATGGGATAAGAAAAAGGACAATTTTTCGTAGCATATTTCATATTGAAACATAAAAACTTTTTTTTCGAAATGATTCTAGCCTGAAATGCAAATTAGGTTTAACATGAATAAAAACTCGTTTTCTAAAGGATATATGATGTTTCGGTGGATGGTCTCTTTTATTATTTTTGCATCGATAGGTGCTTTTGCGCAGCAAAAGACAGATCATATCCGAATCTTAAAGCTCCTCCCTTATGTGGTCCAACCTCCTCTCGTTAATCCCTGTCTTCCCCCTGATTTTACTCTTGGAGAGAAAGAAGAGGATCCCTATTTTAGCACAGGGTATTATTGGGGATCTACAGGAAGTGTAACCGATTATTTTGAAGATCCGAGAAACTTAAAAGGTTGTCTCATTCGCTCTCAAATAGCAACAAAGGTCACCCAAATAGGGTTTGACCGTTTTTCAAATGATGGAAAAGTGAACGACCTTACAGCCTCTGGATTTACTGAGATTAAGGTTAATCGAGGGAAATGGGGGATTTTTCCCTATCGGGAGCTTTTAGCAAAAGGTCCAAAGGGAAGGCGATGTTATCAAATGTGGGTGGGACTAAATTCAGAGGAAGGGGCAACATTATGCTTCCAATTTCTCTATCCCGAATACCTCAATGAGCCAACCCAACATCAAAAGCAAATATGGGATAATTTTGTACGCAGGACAACCCTTCTAGACTTGAATGATCTTCTAGTTGTTAGAGGAGTTAGCCTCAGCCCTGATTTCTCTGAGGGTGATAAGATCAATCAAAAAGTCTGTTTTGTTGCTCAAAAGAGACGTTTTGATCAAAAATTATTCATCCAAGTTCAGCCCATAGCTACAGCAGACTTTAAGGTGGAAATCCTTGATGTTGAAGAAATCAGTCTTTTTAATGAGTTGATTCCTGGAAACCCGTGTATTGAAATTCATGCCTTCCTCAATGAGGGAGAGTCCATTTCTGAAAAAATCCGCACCACTTATGAGATGGTCGATCATTTTT
>CBEWFH010000174.1:0-3070 GCA_965555895.1 uncultured Simkaniaceae bacterium | reverse complement strand
ATTGACGGCGGGTGTTGATAGTGGTGATAGTTTAGTGATGCGAGAAGGGGAAACGTTTGAAAAGTTAAAGGTGCGAGCGATGATTGGGTCTTCGTCGCTAAGGCGGAATGAGGTGATCAAGCGGTTAAGACCTGATCTGAAATGTGTAGAAGTAAGGGGGCCGGTAGATAAGCGTCTCGAAATACTCGATAGAGGAAAGATTGATGGGCTGGTTGTTGCTGAAGCTGCTCTGATTCGCTTGGGGTTAATGGGAAGAAATCGAATCGTACTTCCTGGTGAAACTGCCCCTCTTCAGGGAAAGCTTGCTGTGATTGGAAGAGAAGATGATCAAGAGATGGAAAATCTCTTTAGGAAGATTGACACCCGAGAAAAAAGAAAGGCTCTTTACTTAGGTTTAAACCCTAAACATCGTGGGAAAGAGGTGTTTCATTTTCCCATTATTGAAATCATTCCAAGGGACTTTAACCTTCCCGAAATTGTCAATGTTTTTGCAGATATTCCTGATTACACCCATATTATTTTTACAAGTAAAAGTGGTGTGAAGATGTTCTTTTCCTGTTTAAAAAAACAGGGTTTTACAGTGGATGCTCTTAAAGGAAAAGAGATCATTGCCGTGGGAAAGATTACAGCTCGCCATATTGAAGAGAGGGGGGTAAAAGTTGATAAGATTGCTGAGGATGAAACGCAAGAGGGGATTACACATCTCTTGGCATTGGAAGATTTAGGGAAATCCTATATCCTTCTTCCTCAATCATCTAGGGCCAGATGCGCTCTAACCCACTCTCTAATGCTTAGGAATGTGAGGCATCAAAGGTGCTTCCTTTATGATACGAAACCAAAATCCCCGGCTGTCAAACCTGATTTAGAAAATTTTAACGAAATTATTTTTACAAGTCCCTCAACAGTTGAGGCGTTTATGGAAATTTTTGGAAAGATGCCTACATTAAAAAAAATCACAGCTATTGGGTCTATTACCCAGAGTAAATTAAATATTTATTTATAGACTATTGTTAGGTCTAAGGTTGTATTCATTTGGTAGGTTTGGTATCCTATTTGGAGAATAAAAACTATGACAGGTTGTTATGGGATTTTTAGGACTTTTTACTCGGCAAAAGCCAAAGATTAAAGTCGAATCCACCAAAAAAGATGGGTTTAGCGGATGGGTCAAATGCACCAAGTGTGAGGAAATGATCCATGCTAATGAACTTCAAGAAAATCACAACTGCTGCCCAAAATGTAAGCACCACTACCGCTTATCTGGTACCCAGCGTGTCGAGCTTCTCGCTGACAAAGGGACCTTCAAAGAACTCTTCTCCGAAATTTCCCCACTAGACCCCTTAAGTTTTGTTGATTCTGAGCCTTATATTGAAAGACTTGCAAAAGCCCAGAAAAAAATGGGCCGAAACGAAGCTATTCTGACCGGAACATGTAAGTTGGAAGGGGTTTTGATAGCTCTTGGTGCTTTAGACTTTGGATTTATGGGTGGATCGATGGGATCGGTTGTTGGAGAAAGAATTACCCTCCTTATTGAACACGCGATCAAGAAAAGGCTCCCTCTCGTTCTTGTATCCTCTTCTGGTGGTGCTAGAATGCAAGAATCGATTTACTCTCTCATGCAGATGGCAAAAACTTCTGCTGCTCTTGCGAAACTCCATAATGCTGGACTTCCTTTTATTTCTGTCCTTGCAAATCCAACAACAGGAGGAGTGACCGCTTCTTTTGCCTCTCTTGGCGATATTATTATTGCTGAGCCTGAGGCTTTGATTGGTTTTGCAGGACCACGCGTTGTGGAACAAACAATTCGGCAAAAACTTCCCGATACAGCTCAAAAATCTGAATTCCTTCTTGAAAAAGGGATGATAGATTGTATTGTTTTAAGAAGAGATCTTAAAGAGAAACTCTTCTTTTTTATTCAGTTTTTAATGGGAAATGAAAAGCTTCCTACCAGGCCTGAGAAAAAGGTCGAAACGGAAAAACTTGATGACCTAATTGCTCTTTCTCAGAAAGAGCGTGAAAAAAATGCAATAAAGTTAGTCAAACATGAATAGCCAAGACGTCCCTACATTAATCGAAGAAGGGGCGGAGCTCCCCACTTACGGATCTGAAGAAGCTTCTGGAGCAGATATTCGTGCCCATATCATAGAAGACATCATCCTCCATCCTGGTGATAGCAAACTGATTCCTACAGGGCTTCGTTTTGAGATTCCTAAAGGATATGAAATTCAAGTCCGTCCAAGAAGTGGCTTAGCATTAAAGCATGGAATCACAGTTTTAAATACACCCGGAACAATTGACTCTGACTATCGTGGAGAGATTGGAATTATTCTAATCAATCATGGAAAAGCGTCTTTTGTTGTGACGTCAAAGATGCGGATTGCTCAACTTGTCTTTGCACCTGTTATTCAAGCGTGCTATAAGGAAGGGGAGACATTAAGGACTACAGAAAGAGGGGAGGGCGGTTTTGGCCATACTGGGAATGCATTAATCACCTCTTTAAGAAAGGAGACGACGTGACTCTTTCAGAACTTATTCAAGATGGCGTTATCTGTTTTTTAGAGGCAGATAGCCGCGATGCAGCTTTGAATAAACTTGTCGATGCTCTTTCAGATTCTGGAGAAATTGCAGAAAAAGACAAATTTCTTGATGCCATCATCAAAAGAGAAAAGATTGTTTCTACTGGCATAGGAATGGGTGTTGCTATTCCTCACGCTAAACTTTCAATATTTAATCGGTTCTTCTTAGCCATAGGTCTTCAGAAAGCAAAAGAAGGAATCGAATGGAATGCCCTTGATTGTGCTCCTGTCCGCCTTATCTTTATGATAGGAGGACCTGTCAATCAGCAAACCACTTATCTTAAAATTCTCTCCCGCCTAACTGCAGCGATCAAAGATGAAGATAAGCGCCAAAAACTCCTTAGCACAGAGACCAAAGAAGGAGTTATCGCTCTATTTGAAGGGTGCTAATTTTGGTAGTGTTGCAAAAACCTTCATCTCTGCATAAGATAATCCATTTTTCTGGATCTCACCCTCTTAGGCTGCTAAGCAGATCGGAAGACACACGTCGGAACTCC
>CBEWFH010000173.1:0-3071 GCA_965555895.1 uncultured Simkaniaceae bacterium | reverse complement strand
TCCCTATATGAAGAGTTAATAAAATACTCTAGACCTTTGTTAACTGCTATTGCTGAATCGATCGAGCAACCTCAAAGTTTCATAACCGATATGACTCGGTATGGAGATGTCTTATTAAGGGCGATTCATTATCCCCCTCCGAAGCGGAATGTAGAAGAGGGTGCAGTATGGGCAGCCGCTCATACCGATATTAATCTCATTACCATATTGCCAAGAGCAACAGCATCAGGACTTGAAGTGCTCAATCAAGAAGGGAATTGGATACGGGTAAAGATCGCAGAGGATACCTTTATTATTAATTCTGGAGATCAACTTGCAAACCTTACGAATGGGTATTTTAAGAGCTCTTTTCATCGGGTAGTTGCTACCCCCGAAAACTCTGAGGGCGATCGCTATTCATGTGTCATGTTCGTCCATCCTCGAAATGAGGATGATCTCACTCCACTTGAAAGCTGCATAGCAAAAACTGGTGGCGTTGCAAAATATCCCAAGGCAACCCGATTGGAACTGCTCAGTGAGCGCCTCACTGACATCAATCAATCCTCGCCTGAACTTCTAGAGATCTTAGCAAGTTCTGGTCTTGTTGAACGGATGATAGATTTGGGATGTGCTAGTCCTGATGTGATGCGCATTCTTGCAGAAAATAATCTGGCAAGCCCAAAAATTTTAGAACAATTAGAATAATTCTTTTTTGATGTAGTCGATGTCTTTGAAAACCCGATCTACCTGGACCTCTCCCCGCATCGACTGCGTCATATAATCCCAAAGCTTCTTATAATCATGAGCAATCTCTTTTCCAATTTTTTTGGAAAGATCGTGCCCCTTCATAAGTTTCTGATTGAGCTCCTCCATGAGTAGGTCGCTCTTTTCTTCATATTCTTTGTTAAGAATAGCGACAACCTTTTCTAGCTCCTCATAATCCTCAGGATTTGCAAGGCCTATTTTTTTCTTTGCGATCTCTTTTTCAAGGGCCTCATAATAATCGTGACATTGAGACACTTGCTTTTGTTTATCGGCGAGATTGTCAAGGAGACGGCTGAGTTTTTGCTTATCGGTCATTTTGCCCCTTTATAGCATTTTTCAGCAAAATCCCAATGGATCACATCGCGGAATTGCTCGATGAAACGGGAGCGCTCATTTCTATAATCGATATAATAAGCATGTTCCCACACATCAAGGGTCAAAACAGGAGTTTTATTATGCTTAAGAGGGGTATCTGCATTGCTTAACGGCATGATCTCAAGTTTTCCTGAACTATCGGTTGCAAGCCAGGCCCAACCAGAGCCAAAAAGGGTCGCCGCACTATCGGAAAACTTCTTCATAAAATCATCTAATCTTCCGAAATCCCTATCAATCGCTTCTAAAAGCTCACCCTTTGGCTTCCCACCACCATCAGGAGACATGCAATCCCAAAAAAAGGTGTGATTCCACGCTTGGGCCGCATTATTAAAAACTCCCCCGGTCGATTCCTTCACGACTGCATCTAAATCTTTTTGCTCTTCAGGTTTTCCTTCAACAAGTCCATTGAGCTTCTTAAAATAAGCTACATGATGTTTGTTGTAATGGTAGTCCATTTGCTCTTCAGAAACAAAGGGGGCCAATGCTTTTAGGTCATAGGGAAGTCCTGGTTGTTTGAATGCCATAATGTTTACACCTTTTTGCAATTTTTCTAAGTAGTGAGTGTAAAGGATTATTCTGATTTTATTGAAGTACTTTTAATCGAGGGTCACTCGACTCAGAGAGATCATCATCAGGGGTGCCAAAGGGATAAGGGGGATTAGAGCGATAACCACATCCTTTTAGAATTTTTGGATAGCCAAAATATTCTATTTTTGGCCACTGACGACAAATAAGAGGGCGCAAGTGGTAATCTCCGCAACTTCCATCTTTTTTTAAATGGCGACATCCCATGACATGCATCTTCTTATCTTCATAGCTTTGAGGCTCAGGAAGGCGCTTATAAAATCCTAAGAACTGTGTGTACCAAAAGTAAAAAAGACGACCAATAATCGATTTTGAGTAAGCAATGAGAATATAATGACAACAGTTTCCACGTCTTTTGCACTGCCCCTCTTTCTTAAAGGGAGGGCGAATGATCTTCTTTGCGATTTTTTGCATTGAAAGATCGACCAAGACAAAAGGGAGAGCCAGCCATTTAATGGGCTCTCTAATCCAAAAAGGGACCCATTGCTTAGGGGTTCCTCCAGAAGGGGGTGGAGGCTCGCCTGTTGCTGTGCTAGCCTCATACAGAAGATTCTGTAGAATCTCTGATGGGGGCTCATATTCTTTTTTCATGAGATGTAGATTAGCGGCAGAGATAGAAACCATCAAGTGCTAAGTTTAGGAGTCAAGTGCTAAAAAAGGGGGTCCAAATCGAGCTAAATATTAGCACTCGACCCCTATTCTTCTGCAATAGAAATAATTATTACCTTTTAATGCACTTTTTGTTATAATATTACTTAATTAATTGAAAATAAAGCTAAAAATATAAAGGGACATTATAATGAGATTCGAAGAAAAAGTAATTAAGTCTCAGAAACTTGCAACTAGAATTGAGTTTATCACAATTCAATCTACCGAGAAAAAAGACGAAGCAGTTAGATATAAGAATATCAATAGAAAGCAGATCAGATTTGATCTTAATGACTTAGCTACTATGATCGCTCTTGGAGAGCTTCTAAGACCTTATGGACTGAAACAGTTCATCGAGAATAAACTGGCCGTGTCGAATATCGATATTTTCCGCATATATGGCGAAAAAAGACTCGCTAAACGGGCAATGAACTTCCTCCGCTCATTTTATCTAAAGCACCCAGAAAAGTTTGCTAAGGTTGATCTATCTAACCTGAAAAGCTCGCGAATGAAAATGGTTCGCGGAACACTTGTTATTAGTGAAGTTGTGAGTCAAAAAACGATCTCATTAAAAGACGATGGTGATAACTATGAATCTGAACTAGAGTCGTTTAAAAGAAAATTAAAAGAAGAAGAAGCAAAGCTTAGGATGCAGGAAGCTGCAGTTAAAGAGCATAAAATAGAAGAAGATGGGCAAGAGCGCCTAATTAGAAAGGATG
>CBEWFH010000172.1:0-3084 GCA_965555895.1 uncultured Simkaniaceae bacterium | reverse complement strand
AACCTTGCAATTGTTTTTGATCGAGCAATTGAGAAGCCCCAAGAGCCTTATTTTTTCCCTTTAACCTCTGAGAACATTGCGAAATATGACCTTATAGCTCTTTCCACATTGTCTGAAACTCTCCTCAAAACTCCAGTTTTAACTCTATCGGAACTATCAGAGGAAGATGATAATACATCTAGCACTTCCAGCTCTGGGTACAAGTACTTTAATGAAGAGAAAGAGTCTGTTGAAGGAATTGAGCAGGCGAAGCAAGAGATAGCATTGAATCCTTTAGCCTGGGAAGGTCCTGATATTATTGGAGAGCCTCAATCTATTGAAGATTATGTTAATGAACACTTTGGAAAGACCCAAACCCCCCGTAAGAAAAAAAGCGCGGCAAGAGCTCTGCATTTTAGAGAAAATGGATACTCAATGCGAATTGCTAGAGGTGATGGCAACTGTTTTACGAATTCATTGGCAGGAGGTCTAATGGATGTGGTTAAAAAAAATCCTGGTTATAGAAAAACTTTGATAAAAAAACTCCGTGAGTTTCAAAGATGTAAAGATCCATATGTTTTATCTCAAGCCTTCACGAAAAATGAAGATTTTAAAAAATTGATTGAGGATTTAGAACAAGGGAAAAAAGATCTAGACAATCACACAATGGCTGCATTTTCTAGAGTGTTGAGATATGTTTTAAGCCTAGAGAAGTTTGAAAATGTCATTGTCGATCGGGTTGATCGAAAGGTAGGGGAATTGATCGACTTTTCAGGTATTTTTGCATTTAACAAAGCTTTTGAATTGAATGCCAGAGTTCTGATTTTAGAAGCCGCACCATCTAGTGGAGGGAAGCTAAATCCCTACGATCCTGAGAGTTCTTCGTATATATTTAGAACATCAGGAACACTCAATGATGATGATGATCCAGAGACAAAGATGGGACTGGTAGAGATAACAGACTTTTTAAAAAAAGAACCTGATGAATCGTTTAACATCATGCGGGTTGATGGGCATTTTAATTTGATGGTCAAGACTTGCTTGATTCAGGAAATCCCTTAGCGTATGTTTCCGGACCGTTGGGCTTCAAACCCCTCAAAACGTGGTATCAATTACCTCTCTCATTAGGAAGTTCAGCCTTGGTTATCTTAACAATCCAAATTCTAAATATGGTGATCAGCGCATATCTTTAGAGGGCACTGCAGAAAAAAAAAAAGAAGGGGTGATGAGGTTTGGCTCCCAAGGGGTATTGCTATACTTACAACTCATTGCTAGTTTCCCCAAAAAATCAGATGGAAAATTTATGCAGCTATGTCGAAAAGTTCACATTGGAGCCGAAAAAAGGCTCTATCTCCTCTGCATGGCACGAAAACAGCCATTTTTGGACATGCAAGTGCATCGTCAAAACAAACTGGTCTCGATGAAAGTAGGTTTATCTTGGCCTAGCCGCTGCAAAAGTGGTGTAAGTTAATGAGGGCAAAGGCTATATACTTCATCCCATAGTGATGCGAGCTGATTTTCTCGAACCGTATAAGAAGTCGTTTGAACTTGTCTTCCCATGCGAAAACTCGCTCTATAGTACGGAAGCGTTCTTTAAAAACCTCGAGATCAAACATGGGTTTTGCAGCCACGCTTATTATTCTTCCTATTTCGTTTGTTAGGCTTGATGTTAGGTTTCATGCCTGCATTGAAGATTTTCTTACAGTTTCCACGGCAATCATAGCCTCCATCGAGGCTCATGATGGATCCTTCAAAGTTGAACCCCACAGCTTTTCCAATACTCTTCAACGGACCCATTGCTTCACATATGAGGGGTGACTAATTCTTGTTGCCCGGAGCGAAGACCATAGGCGCTATAACATTGCAGTTACGATCACATAGGGCGACAACTTTATCGCCTTTCATGTGTTTGTGCCCGTTGAAACCTAGATTATCGACCCCTTTTTAGCCGTTGTCGTGCTGCCATCTCCGTGAATCACATCGGTATCCAATAATTTGCTTAAAACCAACTGCTGCACGGAACCCACAAACATCCTTTCGAAACAGCCATCCCTATGCCAGCGTTGAAAGGTGCGAGTGTGGTGGATTTCCAGTTTGCCAGATGCATCTTTTTCAATGGGGATTTCTTCCCGTTGGCAACCGGTATGCATCAACTTCAAAATGTAATTGAAGAGACGGTAAAATGACACCTTTGTCTTAGGTCCTCTCGATCCTTCCGTGAGACAAGACAAATTGGTCAAACTCATCTCCTGTCAAATGGGTCGGAATGCTTTGGTATTTCTTGCTTCTACTCATTTTTACTCCTATACACTATAGCTACAATACGAATCTGAGGTTACAAGCAAGCTGCAATCAAATAAAGCGTTTCATACAAATTAGGAGAAAAAATAAACTAGCAATGAGTTGCTAGTAATGTAGAGAAAGACTCCAAAAATAATTCTACCGATACATCGTGTGAGGATTACAAGGATATCGATCTAGAATTCATGAAATCAAGCAAGTCTAGCTTTTTGACATGGAAAGACCATGACTATTAATGTTTTGGGTAGTGTTGCAAAAATGAACTCTGGATGGAAAAACGTCTAAAATTTATCCTTCTTCTTATCAAAAGACATAAAGGAAAAGAGCATAAATCCCAATTCAAATGACCCCATTATTCAGCAGCAATTATATTGCTTTGTGTTCGATGATACCTACGTTACAACCTCAGCTATAGAAATCTTGAAGAGATCATGAATGAACGAGGGTTAACGGTTGACCACACAACGATTTATCGATGGGTTCAGAAGATATGGGCCCGAAATCATAAAGAGGATCAAGTCTTTTGTGAAGACTCCTAATGATTCATGGCGCGTTGATGAAACATATATCAAAGTCAAGGGGGAGTGGACCTAACTGTATAGAGCAATCGACTCAAAAGGGAAAACAATCGATTTTTACTTTAAGGGAGAAAGGTGATAAAATCGCAGCATTGACATTCTTTTGTCAAAGGTCTCGTTTTGGGAAGCCGAGGGTAATTAATGTCGATAAAAAGGCCTCCTATCCACCACCATTCAATATAATGAAAGAGAACAAAGGTTTTCCTAAAAAAACAAAACTTCGTCA
>CBEWFH010000171.1:0-3091 GCA_965555895.1 uncultured Simkaniaceae bacterium | reverse complement strand
CATGCATCGCTAGGGAAAGATTGACTCCATGGATTGTCTCCTTCTCACCCACTTCAATTTCACCATCAGTAAGGGCAAGTTCCCAACAGGTCCCATCAAAAAAATCGGGAGAAGAAAGGTCAAATTCTCCTTTTCCCGAAGCAAGCTTTGCTTGCCACTTAAGTTTTTCTGACGGAACGCGCATTTGCAAATCAGAAGCTTCAAAATGAGAAAATTCAAAGCGGGTCAACTTTTTCTCTTCAATCCATCCTCCCCCTTTTCCACTGAAACTCCCCCCATCAATATAAAGCTTATCTAAAAATGGAAAGTGGTTACTTGCTATATGTTTAAAAAGAGCCAGTTGATCTGGAGCTATGTTTTCACATTCAGCTTCGGCATAAAAACGGTGATCTCCTTTTGAGGTAAGAGCAAAATAGCTACGCATCTCTTGTCTTGAAAAAAGGTGGGTATCAAAAGCCATTTTCCAAAAGGTTTCATCTTCTATCCTTCCCTCTCCAATCAAGTGGAAGGGAGTTTCACCTCCTCCTCCGTGATAAATCCCATGAAATTCCATGAGAGGGGCATTGAGATGGCTAAAACGGAGAGTTCCATTCACATCTGCAACTTTCCACCCTTGATTTGAATGAGGATCGTCAAAAGTCACCCGCATTCCAGAGATTTCTCCATCTCCAACAAAATAAGGCCAAATCTTTTCAAAGAATGGGTGAGACTCTAAGTTTCCCATCTCGTGGTTGGAATGAAAGTGCTCTTTCCATCCCAAATGGTGGATGCTCATCCCAAATCCATATTTTTCGTGAGAAAAGGCAAATTCATTTAAGTGGAGATCATATTTGATATATTCAACGGTGTGTGGAGAGGAAAGAGAAAGAGAAACCGTTCCCTTTAAAGAACCATTTTTTACAAAGAGGTGATGATTGAACTGTGGGAGGAAAAATCTCCCAATCTCAAAGGCCCAAACCGCATCGAGATCATCAAAATCCAAATCAAATTTAAGCTCCTTACTTTCTTTTATAAAGGAGGCAATAAATCCCTTTTCCTCTCCCTTTTTACAAATTTTTAAAAGCCCTTTTTCGCCCTCTTCAGGGTTAATAAAGGTTAAAATCGCTACTTGATCCCCAAAAACAAACTCTCCTTCCTTCACCTTTACAGGAGTCCGGAAGAAATATTTATTCAATGATTCATAAAGTCCCTTTGTTTTTTTTCCATTTCCTAACTCTCCACCAATCAAGGTAACATGAGGATGATCGATCACAATTTTAGGGGAAAAATGAAAGGGAAAAAATTGAAAATCAAAGGCAATCTTTAGATCATCCATTTTCACATTGAATGCAGGCCTTCCCTTCCCCTCGCCCCGCAATACCGTCACATCGTGGAGGATAAATTGCCCTTCATCCCACTTCGAAAAGTCATAGGAAAATTCTAACTTTCCTCCCTTGGGAAGGCGGGTCCCCAAATAAGACTTCACCCCAAAACAAATGAGATGGTGGTGCCCAACCCCAAAAGCCATGAGAAGTGAGAATAGAGAAATAAATATGATAAGAGTCTTCTTCCGCAACACAAACCTAGCAATTTTCTACTGCAATATAAAGAATCCCAATAAAAATTGCGAGCACCTGTTTATAAAAACTATCAATTTTCATCGATACATCAGGTTGACCTTAATGCCTTATTTCTCGTAAACTGCGCTCTAATTTTAAAAGTTAATCCAAAACGAGGGTATGTTATGAAAAAAGCTGCACTATTGCTTCCTATTACTTTCTCAACAATTACCCTTTTTGCAAGTTCTTTTACAAAGCCATTAGCTCCTCAGTCTTCTTATGATATGCCAACTAAGTGCTCAGATTGTGGAGAGTGGCATATCGCTGGAACTCCGTGTCGAAGGTAAAAACTCTTAATGCTTCATTCCTCGTTGTTGGAACATCAATTGGTGCTGCAATTTTAGGCCTCCCTGTTGAAACAGGAAGAGGAGGGTTTTTTCTATCCCTATTATTTTTATTTCTAAACTGGTTTATCATGACAGGAACAGCTTTGTTGTTGGTAGAAGTCTTAGCTAAATATAAGTTAAATGCTAATTTTATTACCCTTTCCGATAAAATTTTAGGGGCATCTTTTAAAATTATCACGTTTATAGTCTATATTGCTTTATTTCTATCCTTAACTTTTGCTTATGTCAAAGGAGGGGGAGTCTTTATCTCTGATCTCGTTGATACAATTCCTGTTTCCCTAGGTTCTTTGATCTTTTTAATCATCTTTGTTCCCCTTATAGTATTGGGATCAAAAGTATTAAGTGCTGGAAACTCCTTTCTGACAATTATTTTAATGGGCTCTTTTGTCTTTTTGATCTACTTAGGAATTTCAAAAATTAGCCCCTTGCTCCTAAAACATGTCGATTGGAAAATGGGGTGGTTTTCCTATCCTATGTTTATTACTTCTTTTGGATTTCATAGCATCCTTCCCTCCCTAAATACTTATTTAGATGATAAAAAATCATTACGATCAGCTGTGTTATTAGGGACTTCGATTACATTCATCATCTACATTGCATGGCAGCTTCTAGTTATGGGAATTGTTCCAGTTGAAGGGAGCCATAGCCTTACAGAAGCTTTAGCTGCGGACCAAACTGCCATTACCCCTTTAAAGTATTATTTAAAATCTTCCCTTCTGATCCTTTGTGCTCAAATTTTTTATTTTACTGCGATTACAACCTCTTTTCTTGGTGTTTGTCTTGGTCTTATCGATTTCCTATTAGATTCTTTTAAAATTAAGCCTAAGCTCATCAACCGCCTATTCCTCTGCCTAATTATTTTCCTTCCTGCTTTATGGCTAGCCCAAACAAGCCTTAGGGTCTTCTATTTATCCCTAAAATATGGAGGGGGATTTGCATGCCTCTACCTTCTTGTCTTTCTTCCCATTGCTCTATATATTAAAGGGAGAAAGCGCTCATTCCTTTTTTAATCCCCAAAGTGCTACCTATTTTCCCTTTAGTTCTGCATGTGTAAGGTGAGTTGATTATCAAGAATCAGGTTCGCCCTTTTTTGTTACATTTTCAATACACTAAGGTGCACCCCATTGTCAAGACAGTTTTTTTTCT
>CBEWFH010000170.1:0-3108 GCA_965555895.1 uncultured Simkaniaceae bacterium | reverse complement strand
CAGCTTATAGCATCAGGACTATCATTGAGAACGACGTAATCTACACAATTTAAAGAGGCAAGCGTTTCAGTGCGAAGAACTTCATTAAAAGCGGGGCGGCCAGGCCCTTTATTAACATAACGGTCAGGGGTGACAGAAACGACAAGCTTTGTTCCTTGCCTTTTTGCTTCTTTAAAGTGTCTGATATGTCCGGGGTGGAGGAGATCAAAGACTCCATGACAATGAACAATTATTTCCCCTTCCTTTTTTTCTTTTTCTAAGATTTTTTCAAGGTCTTCAAAAGATTTAATCTTGTTCTGCATGGCTTAAATTTTTAGTGGTTGAGGTGTTAAAGTTCCAAGAATCGATGATTGTATGCAAGAGGAAAAAATGGCCCATCTCAACGAGTCCGTAATCGATGATAGGAAGATAAAAATTTAAATCTCCAACCGCCCGAAGAGGATTATGAGGTTCAAATCCACTAAGTGTGATGATGGGAACGTCTTTAGATTTTGCAACCGCTGCCGCATTTAAAATATTTTGAGAGTTTCCTGAACTACTAATGCAAACAAGAAAATCGTTTTGTTTTAAGAGTAAATCTAAGGGGCGAGAAAAAACCTGGTTATACCCATAATCATTGGAAATGCAGGTCATTACATTGGAGTCATAGAGAGTTTGAGAGGGAATTTTAAGAGCATTCAAAAGATCGACTGAAAAATGAGAAGCGGTTCCGGCGCTTCCTCCATTTCCTATAGCAAAGACAGTTCCTTTGTTTTCTATTTCTTGAAAAAGAAAGGTATGAAAAAGCTGGAGAGCTTGCTCTTCACTAATGGTCCGGTCTTGTGTGGTATAGATACATTTGCTTAGGATCTCAGAGAGTTCGGAAAATCGTTTTGTAAACATTGGCAAGCTCTTTATGATAAATATTGAAACCAGGTTTTGGTGGCTTCTTTAATGTTTTCTTCGTCCCATAGGGGGGAATCTCGAAAATCTTCGATTTTTTCTAATAATTTAGCTACCCCTTCTTCAAAGAGTGTTTCAGCATGAAACCCAAGGTTTTTTTCAATATTGCTAACATCTGCGAAGGTAGAGTCGGGCTCACCTGGACGTTTTGGAATATTGACTGAGTTGTGATTCAAAAGCTTAACAATTTGATTCACTGAGTAGTGGTCTCCACTTCCTACATTGAAAATTTTCCCACTAATAGAGGACTCAGCTCCCATTAGAAAGGCACGAGCCACATCTTTTACGAAGGTAAAATCTCGGGTTTGTGTCCCATCGCCTACAACTGTTAATGGTTTATTATTCAGTTTTTGCGTCATGAAAACTCCAAAAACAGCGCCATAGGTTCCTGTGGTGCGTGCCCTTGGTCCATAGACATTAAATAGTCTAAGGGAAAGGGAAGGGATTTTATAAACTTGTTCCCAATGCATCACAAGCTCTTCGCCTAAGAACTTTGTCAAAGCGTAAGGATATTGGGGGCGAATCGGTGCACTCTCAGATGTAGGGTAACTATCAGGGATTCCATAACAAGACGAGGAAGCAGTATAGAGAAAATGCTTGATGTTTGACTCTTTTGCGCACTCTAAAACATTGAAGGTCCCATCGACATTAACTTCAAAATATTCTCTTGGATTTTCAATCGAAGGGACAATATCGGCAAGAGCTGCCAGGTGAAATACCCAGTCAATTCCTTCAAAATGGGGGCGAATCTCTTCCATCTTTCGAATATCTGCTTGGACAAATTTAAGGTTAGGATTCCCTTTAAATTCATCAAAGTTTGTCAGGCGTCCTGAGCGGAGATTATCAAGTACTATGACTTGGTGCCCTTTTTCTAAAAGGATCTGAGTGAGGTGACTTCCTATAAAGCCTGCCCCACCCGTAACTAGTGCTTTCATTCTAAATTGACCGCTTTCATTGTTTTAATATTAAAGTATCTCTTGTCATTCAATGAATCTGGGAGTTTTTTCTGCTCAAATGCGTCAATTAGTCCATTCACAGCATCTTCAATGGTATATTTCGGTGTAAAGCCAAGCTTAACAGCAATTTTCTGAGAAGAGACATGGTAGGAGCGGTTGTCATCTGTTGGAACTGTTTCGAGCTCAACAGCCCTTTTCTTTCCCACTGTCAACTTTACAATTTCACCCAGATTTTGAACTGAATGGTTATGGTATCCTACATTAAAGATCTCTCCTTGGATTTTTTCAGCAGGGACATCTAATATATGAAGATAAGCGCGCACCATATCACGCACATCGATATTGGGACGGAGTTGATCTCCCCCCATCACCTTAATTTTCCCAGTATTAAAGGCTAGATTTGTCAAGATATTGACAACCACATCAAGGCGTTGGCGGGGAGCATAGCCACAAACAGTTGCAGGGCGAAGGACGCAGCAGGTGAAATCTTCATCCTGGTATTTAAAAAGAATTTTTTCGCACTCTGCTTTAAACTTTGAGTAGTCAGTTAGGGGAATGAGTTCCATATCTTCAGTCACATTAGGAACATCTTTCACTCCATAAACAGAAGAGGAAGATGCATAGATAAATCGCTTGACTCCCTTCCGTTTAGCTATTTGAACGAAAGGTTCAAAAGGATCGAGGTTGATTGATTTTCCAAGGTTGGGATTGAGTTCAAAGCTCGGATCATTCGAAATACAAGCAAGATGGATGACATAGTCACAACCATTAAGAGCAATTTCCATTTCCTTTAGATCCCGAATATCCCCTTTTACGAGGGTCAATTTAGGATGATCTTTTATCTCATTAAAAATGTTTTCCCCATAAAGAAAGAGGTCATAAACCGTTACTGCATAACCTGCATCTAACAAAGAGGAGATTAATAAAGAGCCGACATAACCCGCACCACCTGGAACAAATACATGCATCATTTCATCTTTTGTTAGTTCAAAGAAAACAAATATACAAGATTTAGGTAGATCTTGCAAGCTTAGAGTGAGTCAAAATGGTAGTGAGGCGGTAATGTACCATTTGTTCTGTAAATTCAGTTTCTGTTGAAAAAGCAGGACTTGAAAAAAAAGGTCTGAGATCGGATTTCTCAAATAAAAACACAAGGAGAAATTATATGATTTCAGACCAATTTTTTTTACCTCTAATCGCTGAAGCGCTA
>CBEWFH010000169.1:0-3112 GCA_965555895.1 uncultured Simkaniaceae bacterium | reverse complement strand
CCAGTCTATAGAGAGAAGGTTTTAAAAAATTTGTTTTAGTTTCCTGTGCCCTGCCAGGTCATGGGCGGTGATATGATTTTATTTCATGGAAATGGTATTATATGAAACCTAAAGAAAAAACCTACCCTCTCTATCTGAAAGCGTATGGAGAGTTATTTTAATGAATTGATATCATCGGAAACTTTTTTTTGATTCTCGGGAGTGGGATTCTGAACAAACTCAGAGTAATCGGTTGAAAGCTGCATTTCATTTTTCTGGTTTCCCTCTTTAAGAGCGACACATGCCGTCTCATTCATCACCTGAAGAGCCTCGCTCATAACCTTTTGCAGTTGAGCCTTTTTATGCTCTTCGACATTGGGTTTGTAATAATCTTCAAAAGATTTTTGAAAAAGATCAAAACTCTTTTGATAATCTTGCTGGTACTTCTGCAATTCTTCTGAGGTATATTGAGGCTGGCCGCCCCCTTGCACTCCACTTGTATCTGACATCTACGTTTCCTATTATTTTTGCTTCCTATTATTTTCTTTAACCGATAAAATGTTTTTTAGTCCATTTTTACAAAGGAATTTCCGTGCGAACAACGCTATTTGGATTGTTAATCGTTTGCAGTACACTACTAGCTGATGAAATCAAAACACCCATACAAAAACTCCCGGACCATCCCCCTCCTATTGAGACAGTAAATGCACAACTAGCTCAGGCCCAGAAAGATTTCGATATTGCAAAAGAAATGTTTAATCCTTGGTATGCAGGACCCCTTTTGACTCCAGGAGCTCATAACGTTCCTCAGGGAAGTTTCGTCATTCAACCCTATCTTTTTGTAAAAAATACTCATGCTCAATACAACGGAAATCGAAAAGCAGTCAACATCCCCGATATCTGGACAATCAATCCCTCTTTCCTTTTTCAAATGGGGTTGCTTACTTGGCTTGATTTTACAGCAAATTTTCAAGGAATTTATAACAATCAATCAAACCAAGACTCCACATATTGGGGAGATACATTTCTCTCTTGGGGTATTCAGCTGATGAAAGAGGGGCCCTATCGCCCAGCAGTACGGTTTGTTGTAGGAGAAAGTTTTCCTACTGGAAGATATGAAAAGCTCAACCCTGTAAAAAATGGAATCGATGCGACAGGCTCAGGGGCTTTTATCACCACTTTTTCACTTAACGTTTCAAAGATAATTTGGTGGCTCTCTGACCACCCCTTTGCATGGCGCGCTTCTTTAAACTATGGAGTCCCAATTACTACCCACGTTAAAAGGTTTAATGCCTATGGTGGTGGACATGGAACTGATGGAAGAGTCCGCCCGGGCAATACTATTGCAGTCGACACCTCCATTGAACTTAGTTTCACCCAAAAGTGGGTCCTTGCCATTGACTTTGTTTATACTTATGGCAATCACACCACCTTTTCAGGACACAAAGGGAGAACACCTGCAGGACAAATCGCCTCAGTCGGCGGCCCATCGAACGATAATTTTAGCTGTGCCCCAGCAATCGAGTATAACCCTTCTGGTAACTTGGGTTTTCTCGCTGGTGCCTGGTTTACGATTACAGGGAGAAACTCTAGCGACTTTATCACTGGCGTCCTAACAATGTATTATGCTTGGTAAATCTCAGAAAAGAAGTTTTCCATCGATTGAAGTGACCGCTTTTCAGCAATAGGATTGTAAATCAAGCCTCGCTCCTTATCATTAGCAGCTGGATTTGTAAAAGCATGCATCGTTTTCCCATAGACATGAACTTGCCAATCCGCTCCCGCCTTAGTCATTTCCCCTTCAAATTCTTGGACTTGAGCAGGGGAAATCCCCAGATCATCATGTCCATGTAAGACAAGGATTTTTCCCTTAGGTTTTGAGGGATACCCCGGAGAGGTCAAATTACCATGAAAACTCACCGTCCCTTTAAGGTCGGCACCACTTCGTGCTAAGTCAAGAGCGCATAGTCCTCCGAAGCAAAAGCCGATCGCCCCCATCTTTTCTTTATCAACATGAGGGAGACTTAATGCAGCGCTAAGTCCCGCTTCTAAACGACCGAGTAAAAATTTCCTATCCTTGATAAGGGGCTTCATGAGCTTTCCATTTTCTTCATTTGAAGAACCCAGAATCCCTTTCCCATACATATCGAGAGCTATCCCCACATAGCCGAGAGAGCTAAGCCACTTTGCTTTTTCCAAAACAAAGTCATCTCGTCCTCTCCATGCATGGAAAATCAAAATACCTGGAGCTTTTTCTTTTGCTTCATCAAAAGCAATAAAAGCCTCAAGTGTTGCCCTTTCGTGACTATATTCTATAAGTTCGGTTTTCATACTCTTCATCAAATCACTTCTTGAAAAAAAAAGAAATGACTTTCACAATGAAGCCCATGAAATTTGTGTTTTTCCTTTTAGCAACATTTGCCCTCTTTGCAAAAGAACCCCACCCTATTACTAAAGTGAATGAGTGGTGCAAAGATGAAAAAAACCTGACAGAGGGGAGATACTTTACTTTTGCAACCCTTGCAACCATTTCTCCTGATGGATTTCCCCATGCAAGGATTGTTGCTATTACTCATTTTCATAAAGAAAAAGGGGCCCTTTTCTTTACTCATAAGAATACAAATAAAGTCACTCATTTAACCTTCAATCCCCATGCATCTCTTAACTTATGGCTCCCAAAAACACACAAACAAGTCACCATTGATGGCAGAGTGGAAGAGATTCCTAGAAATGAAGTAGAAAAATCTTGGAACCGGATGTCCCGCTTTATGAAGCTCACTTTTATTGCCTCTAACCACACAGGAGAACTAGAATCTGAAGAGATTTTGCAAAAGAGGAAAAAGCTCTTAGAAAAAGAGTTTCCTAAAGAGATTCCCATACCAAGTACCTTTATTGGATATCGACTTGCTCCATCTACGATCGTCTTTGTTGCTGTACATCCCCGCTCCTTTGCCACAAAAGAAATCGCAACCATTAAGGATAATAAATGGGTTACAGTTTTACTTGAACCATAAGATGGCAATCAAGGGTTAAAAAACCATCTCCTAATGTGTCAACGCAAAACTAAAATGTCATAAACTTGTGCAAAACTAAAGTGTCGCATTTTTCCTCAGGGGTTGGGGTTAATATTCTT
>CBEWFH010000168.1:0-3212 GCA_965555895.1 uncultured Simkaniaceae bacterium | reverse complement strand
AGGAAGAGGGGATTTAAGCCGTCGATTCCATAAGCAGAAGATGGGTTTTGAAATCAATGTTATTGGGGAAATCTTTAATGAGACAGTCGACTCCCTAAATGAAAATATGGAAGCAGTACAAAAAGTGAGGATAGAGCGGGAAACATATGAGAAGGAACTCCTTATTGGTGAAGAGGTGCAACGCTCCATCCTCCCGAAAAAACTTCCCAACTTTCCAGGTGTTGAAATGGCAGCCCGTTTTATTGCAGCAAAAGAGGTAGGAGGAGATTTTTATGATTTCCTAGTTGGGGATCTATTGATGCTTTCGATTGCTGACACTTCCGGGAAAGGGATTTCAGCCTGTCTTTATTCGCTCAGCGTTCGGAGCATGCTCCGCAGTTATGGGAAAATTCATCAAGAGCTAGATGTGATCCTCAAAGAAACGAACAATCTATTCTGCCTTGATACCGGTGATACAGGGGTTTTTGTAACTGCCTTTGTAGGATATTTTGATCCAAAAACAAAAGTTTTCAACTATTCCAACTGTGGCCATTTTCCCGCTCTACAGCTGAAAAAAAATGGAGAGCTTCATAAGCTTAGCACGAAAGGAATGGCCCTTGGTGTGGTCCCTTTTGATCATGTGGCAACCGATAAGGCTCAGCTCGAAACCGGAGATCTACTCATCCTCTTTACAGATGGAATCGTTGAAGCGCATAACGATAAAATGGAACTTTTTGGGGAGAGGAGACTCATAGAATCTCTCCAAATGAAAAAAGATTGGGAGCCACAAAAAATTGTCGATGAAATCATTAAGGAGGTTGCTCTTTTTGCCGAAGGATCTCCTCAGTTTGATGATCTATCACTTATTGTTATAAGAGTTTCTTAAGGATTGCCTCTGGATTTTCAAGACCATCGTTAATGGCGATGCGCTCCCCTTTTTTAAGGAGCTCTCCCATTTTTGGGCCGTCTGGGATCCCAGCTTCTTTCAGGTGTTTAGAGGTGAGAAGGGGAGTTTTGTTTTGAATGCGGGTGATTCCCTTTTCTAGATGGTCATATTGCATATGATGCTTTTGAAGAAAGCCTTGCCTTTCTTCCAATGGGAAATGGATGGCAATGATTTTTAAGGTGAGGTGATAAAAGGGGTTTGCATAGAGCTTTGTCCACTCATACTTTTCTCTTTCTTTCTCGCTAGTAAAAGCTTCCTTTGCCTTATGATAGTAACGGACGAAAAAGAGATCTTGATTAGAGAGTTTAAGGTAAGAGCAGAGAGATTCTTTTTCTTGAAGAGTGCTTCCCGGAAAAAGTTCTAAGATTTTAGCAATGACAGGGGTATCTTCAGGGAAGTGAGGGAAATTTTCTAGGCGCTTTTCAATCTCTTCAATCGAAACTTCTTTGAGCTTTGGGAATATTACAGGGAGAAGATTCAGGCGATGGAGGATGACGAGGGCAAGGCCAAAGTTCGAAAAGGCTGACATCTTTGAAAATTCATTCCACACACGCTCTATGGCAACGGCAGGGAAAAGGGCATCTGCATGGTCAAGGATTGCTTTAAGGGTTTCATTTTCTATGAGAAAGTGAAAACGGGAAGCGTAGCGGACAGCGCGGATCATTCGGAGGCGATCTTCCAAAAATCTTTCATGAGGGTTTCCTATTGCGCGAATCACCCCTTTTTTTAAGTCTTCTTGTCCCCCGATATAATCGTAGAGTTTCTTTTTCAGGGGGTCATAAAACATTCCATTAATCGTAAAGTCGCGCCGCTCAGCATCTTCCTCGGGAGTTGCTTTATCAATTCCAATTGGGCGCCGCCCATCTTTGTATCCTTGATCTTTTCGGAAAGTGGCCACTTCAAACTGGTGCCCCTCTTCGACTACAATCACAATTCCAAAATTGACACCTACAGGAATCGTTTTAGGAAAGAGCTTTTGAACCTCTTCAACACTTGCTTCGGTGACTATATCGATGTCGTCGGAGGGGTGATCCATTAGAAGATCGCGGACCCATCCTCCTGCAAAAAAGGCAGTAAATCCCTCTTTATAGAGCTTTTTTATAACGGAAAGGGCAACTTCGTAATGACTCATTTTGTACTTTTAATTTGTCAGGCATTAATGTAAAGATAAACTATTGAGGAATTTTTGAGGAGAAGACAGTGAAACGGCTCTTATATTTATTGATCCCAATTTTTATTATCGGTTGTTCGAGATCTGAAATTGATGAGGTAGAAGAGGGAAAACGTCACCTCCAAAATGTGAATTTAGCAGGTGCAGATCTTAGTCATCTCAATATGAAAAACTATGATTTGAGCAACTCGAGCCTAAAAAACACGAACCTTACCCAGACAGACCTTAAAGGGGCGAAACTTATTAATACCAATTTTCAGGGAGCCTATCTTCATAATGCAAACTTAGAAGATAGCGATTGTCGGGGGACTGATTTTTTAAGCTCCCAACTTGAAGGAGCAAATTTTGAAGGGGCAAACCTTACCCATGCCCGCTTTGTAGGAGCCAATGTTAAAAAAACCAATTTTAAAAACACGATTGGTTTGACAGCTGATCAAAAGGCTCAGCTCAAAGAAAAGGGTGCAATCTTTAATTAATGGACATTATTGGTGTAGACATTGGTGGAACAAAAGTTTCCGTTTGTTTAGGTAACAGTAAGGGAACTATTCATGCCTCTAAACGAGTTGCTACCTCCACATTGGGTGGTCCTGAAACAGGGCTCCCTAAACTTGTTGAACTCATTGGTCACCTCATTCGCGATGAAAATATTGAACTCCAAGATATCCGAGGCATTGGCCTTGCCCTTCCCGGTCCCATTTCTACAAAAACCGAGAGAATTCTCAATCCACCTAATATGCCAGAGTGGGTCGATGTCCCTGTTGTCCAATACCTCCGCGAAAAGCTAGAGCGCCCAGTCTTTATGGATAATGATGCCAATGCAGGAGCCCTTGGCGAATGGGAATTTGGCGGAGCAAAACATGTTAATAATCTTGTTTATCTTACCATGAGCACTGGAATGGGAGGAGGGGTTATCGTCGATGGAAAAATTCTTCAAGGGGCGACCGATACCGGTGGAGAAATAGGACACTATATCCTTGATCCCAATGGACCAAAATGTCCCTGTGGACAAACTGGATGCTTCGAAGCCTTTTGTGGTGGTGCAAATGCCTCCCATATCCTCCAGCGAAAAGTGAAGAAGAATAAAAAATCGCTGATCCTTAAAGAATCAGGAGGAAA
>CBEWFH010000167.1:0-3213 GCA_965555895.1 uncultured Simkaniaceae bacterium | reverse complement strand
CTTTTTCCCCCAAGTAGCTTCCATAGGTAACCATTGTTCCTTGTCCTAGGCTAATAGAGAAAAAAGCTTGCGCAAGTGCAAGTAAAATAGCTGTTGGAGTAATTTCTGACCAATTAGGTTTAAAAACAAAGGCAAGACCCTCTTCCCCTCCAGGCATGAGAATTCCTTTGATCGCTAAAAATAGGAGGACAACAAAGAGAAGAGGCATCATCACTTTATTTCCCGCCTCAATTCCCTTTTGGACCCCCGTATAGAGGAGAAAAAGAGAAATGAGTAGGAAGAGAACAAGTGATCCAACCCCCCATAGTGGAGAGATGCTAAATGCCTCGAAGTGGCGTACAGCTTCTCCACTTGATTGAAAATGGGTGATCTGACCAAAAATTGCCTGAAAGAAATAACCAAGGGTCCACCCGGCGATGACTGCATAAAAAGAGCTGACTAAAAAGCCAGTTAGAATGGTCATCTTCCCAGCCCCTTGCCACCCTTTATGGCGTCCTAGTTTCTTAAAAGCACCAGAGGGGTTCAATTGAGTTTTTCGCCCAATCAAGATTTCAGATATGAGGACGGGAAATCCAACAAGAAGAAGACAGACTAAATAAAGAACGACAAAAGTTGCCCCACCATTTTCTCCTACTATATAGGGGAAACGCCAGATACTCCCCAGACCAACGGCAGACCCAACAGCTGCCCATATGAATCCAAATCGAGATTTCCACTGTTCACGTTGCTTAGCGAAGATAGCCTCCAAAATAAAGCATATGAAGCTTTATTCTAACGCAGCTTCACTAAAACTACTAGGGGAAATTGACTCTTCTTCTTCAGGAACAATCCTCTTTTCTGCATAGAGGTTGTGGAAAAGACATTCATAATCTTTAACGCTATGAAGAAGTTCCTGTGAAAGGTGAGGATTTTCATGGGCAATATTGTGTTTCTCATCGGGATCCTTCTCTAAATTAAAAAGCTCTAGTTCTTGAGAAATCCGAGTGTAAATAAACTTATGTTTCCCTCTGCGACACCCAAAGTTTTTGAAAACATAAGGATTATGGAAGAAAATCTCTCTTTCCTCCATTTTCCTCATCAGAGAGCTCCCAATCGAATGATTAAAACCATGAAGCCCTAAAATATCCATGAGCGTTGGAACTAAGTCGAGTTGACTTCCTGGTGTGGAGATCTTCTTAGGAACAGTCACCCGTCCTTCTCCAAAAATCATCAAAGGAACTCGAACATTTTCTTCATAAAGGTACCTTTGCTCGACAAAATTATTATGTTCTCCCATCGGATACCCATGATCTCCAAGAACAAATAATATGGTGTTTTGAAGGAGGTTCTTTTCTCTAAGGAGTTCAACAAGGAGTCCTAAGCAAGCATCACTATAGTGGAAGGTGTTGAGATATTTTCTGTAGATCCTCGAAATTTCTGGTGGAAATGCAGGTGGTTGATAGTGAGCGGGAAAATTCCAAGGGTGATGGTTACTGATCGTAAAGAGGGTTAAAAATTGTGGGCTTTCTTTTTTCTCTTCTAAGAAATTAGCTGCATAATGCATCAAACACTCGTCTGGAAGACCCCAGCTTGAAGACTGAGTTTTTGGAAATTCTTTAATCATCTCGTCTTTCCCATGAACCACATCGTACCCATGGAGATTAAAGAAATGGTCCTGCTTTTCAAACTCTATCGGCCCATTATGAAGATAACTTGTTTGGTATCCTCCTTCTTGCATGAGCTGCGGAATCCCAACGAATGGTGCTTTTGCCCGAGCAGCTTGCTCTGAGGCATCAACATCGGATGGGATCCCAAAAAGGGAGGAAACAACGGATCTCGATGTCCGGACTGAATTGGCATAAAAATCGGTGAAAAGAATCCCCTCTTTAGAGAGACGATCAAAATGGGGTGTGACTCCCCTTTCTGCTCCCAAAGCACCGACATTTCTTGCTCTGAATGATTCCATAAAGAGGAAAATTACATGGGGAGTTTCATCTTCCTTAACCTTTATTTCAAACGCTTTTTCTCCCGAAAACCCCTGCGTATATTTAAAGAGAGGGTATTCTGATGAAGGGGTAGATTTCTTTTCGTTATGACTTTGAAATCGTGACTGCACAAGATATCCCATATCGGTCCGATCGTTTTTCCGCTTAATAAAACGGAGAAGTTTTCTGATGTACCATAGTTCATGTTGAAAAACGATTTGATCGGTTGCATAAGAGAGTTTTTTGGGGAGAAAAAAATGACCGATTACTCCGATAATTCCTAAGAATGTCCCTAGCATAAGCCAATCACTTTGGAACTTAAGTTCTTGAATTCCTTCCCAACAGTTCCAATAGGTAAATGTAGGAAAAGCTAAGAAAACTAGTGCAATGGGAAAAAACCGCCAAATCTTTTTCTCTTTTGCTGAGTCCCAAAAGCAGCGGACATCATTTAAAAGGGAAAAAAATGAGACCTCCATCCGAATGGCCGCCCTACGATGGAGAATTGCATCGACAATTAGGTGAACTTGGATAAGGGTAGAACCAATAACAAAAATCCAGAATAAAGACTCCTTCGCAAAGGGAAAAATTGTTCCAAATAAAACGATTAAAAAAAGCTGTTGAAAGGAAATGAATAGATCTTGACAAACCCCCGTTAAATAGGAGATGAAAAGAGGCGACCTAACAACCAAATTTCGGTGCAAAACACCAAACCTTACACAAAAAGCTGGGAAGGCAAGAAGGAGTAAAAATCTCCATACAATGACCATGTATAAATGATACTTCCATAGAGGAAAAATGTCAAAGTTTTTTAATAAAACAAAGTATGTTTTTTTAAATAAAAAAAGGCTAATTAATTATGAATAATAATTTGAAGTTAACAGTACATAAGCCTGAGGCATTAAAAGGAATAGAGCTCCCCCTTTTTTCAAATAAGATAAAAGCTGGCTTCCCATCGCCTGCTGATGATCATATTGAACAAAAGCTCGATCTCAATCATTTTTTGATTAAACATCCTGCCGCCACCTTTGTTGTCCGTGTGGATGGAAATTTAATGGAAAATGGAGGAATCCACCATGGAGATATCCTCATTATTGACCGAGCGATTACCCCCAAAACGGACATATTATCGTTGCCATTCCTAATGGGGAATTCACCGTTAAACGTGTGAAAGTCAAAGGAAAGCAACTCTTTCTTGTTCCTGAAAACCCTCAATTCCCACTTATGGAAATCACTGAAGAAATGGATTTCT
>CBEWFH010000166.1:0-3240 GCA_965555895.1 uncultured Simkaniaceae bacterium | reverse complement strand
CTCTGTTTCAATTTTTTACTTTCTGCTTGCTTCATTATCGACAGTCTCTCTGCCTCTTTTATTGTCATCATCGTCTCCAAATTTTCCTTTACCTCCTGGGAAAAGTTTCTAAAAAGACGACATTTTAGCATTGCGGAGTTTACGACATTATCACGTTGCGCTTACAGTAGTTTCTTACAAGATCCTACTTCGGATTTTTGGGGAGAAAAAGACCATGACGAGGAGGGCGCTTAAGAGGAGGAGGATTGTAGAAAGAGCGTTCACAATTGGGGAAATCCCAGATTGAAGCAATGAGAGGAGATAGAGCGAAAGGGTTTGAACTGAGGTTCCAGCACAAAAATAGGAGAGGATAAAGTCATCAAACGACAAGATAAAGATGAGGAGCCCGGAAGCTATGAGGGTGGGGCGTAGAAGAGGGAGAGTGACCTTAACAAAAGTTTGGAATTGGGAGGCTCCAAGCCCTTCTGAAGCTTCAGTGAGGTTGCCATCGAGCTGAAGGTAGCGAGTATAGAGGATGGGGATGACAAAGCCGAGACCTAAAACAGTATGAGCGACGATGAGAGTGGGCATTCCGAGCTCAATTTTAAAGAGGGTGAAATAACTAAGGAGACTGATGGCAAGCATTGTCTCAGGAATAATAAGGTTTCCATAAAAGAGGGGAAGGGCCTTTTGGACTCTTCCTCCTTGCGCGTGGTAGAAAATCAGAAATATCCCCATTAATAGACTAAGAGAAGTTGAAAAGGTTGCTACAATTAGGGAATTTAGAAATGAGTGCCAAAGTGCTGAAGAATGAAATAGTTCATGGTACCACTTAAAGGTAAATCGATCCCAAGGAGAAGGGAAGCTTCTTGTATTAAAAGAGAAAACAATCAAGATTAAGATGGGTAGATAAAGGAAGAGGTAGGAAGTACCAACAATAAAAACTCCTCCGAATTTTCCAAATATCCCTTTTCTCATCTAAGCCCCCTGAGCAATATTTTCCCCACCTTTTTAAAGGCGATATAGATAAACATGACAGCTACGATTAATGAGATACAGCTAAGGACCATGAAGGCGGCTCCCATTCCTCCTGTTTCATCTCCGAGAACGTACTGTGTAATCACATTCCCCACAAAATACCATTTATCTCCTCCCATTAATTCAGGGATGATAAACTCTCCAAAAGCAGAGATGAAAACGAGGAAAAATCCTGCCCGAACCGCAGGAAGGGTGAGAGGGAGCATCACGCTTCGAAACGTTTTTTTCCATGAAGCTCCTAAGTCATTCGATGCCTCTAAAAGATGGCGGTTAAATCGCTCTAAGGTAGAAAAAATAGGGAGGACCATAAAAGGGAGATAGCAATAGACCATCATAAGGAGGATAGCAAAGAGAGAGTTAAGAAAGTGGATTGGTTCTTGGATGAGCCCAATCCTTTTCAGGACTGTATTTAAAAATCCATCTCGTTCTAGGACAAAAAACCATGCGTAGATGTGGAGGAGGAAGTTGGTCCAAAAAGGGACAATAAGGAAAAAGAGCAAAACCGTTTTGTACCGCCCCCCTTTAAAGGCAATAAAGTGGGCTAGGGGATAGGCGATGAGAAGGGAGAAAAAAGAGGTCGCAAGGGCAAGGGTAATTGAGCTAAAAATGATTGAAAGATGGGTTATAGAAAGGAGGGGGGAGAAGTTATTAAAAGTCAGCCCTTGGAGCCCTCCTTTCTCTGATGAGATGAAGACACTATTCACCATCATTAAAAGGAGGGGAAGATAGAAGAAAATAATCTGCCAAATCAGAGCGGGAGAGCCGATTGCAAAGGGGCTTTCATTCTTTGTTTTTTGCTGAATTTTGTGGAAAAGGGCATACATCATCTAACTCTCCAAGAGAAGGGCGTTTTTTATTTGCCAGTAGAGGAATACTTTATCGTCATAGTCGATATCTTCTTGGACAAAGTGTTCTTCATTCTGTTCGAAGACTTGGAGTTTAAACTGGTTGTTAATGATTACATTATACTGCGTTGATCTTCCATGGTAGATGATTTGTGAAACAATACCTTTGAGAGTATTGGCAAAATTTTCCACCGGCTTTTTCGAAATAAAGATCTTTTCAGGGCGGAGGCTCATAGTAGCCTCGCATCCTTCACACATCCACCCCTTTTTCTGGGGGATATAGACTTTAAATCGCCCAATGTGGGGGACCTCGATTTCAGGATTTGAATCGAGATTATGGAGGGTCCCGTTTAAAATGTTGGTTGTCCCAACAAATTTTGCCACAAAGCTAGAAACAGGAAATTCATAAATCTCTTTGGGGGTTCCAATTTGTTCAATTTCCCCATCGTGATTCATAATCGCCATGTGATCGGCCACAGTGAGAGCTTCAAATTGGTCATGGGTAACATAGACGAAAGTTGTTTTAAGCCTGGCTTGGAGGTCGATAAGTTCAATCAGCATTTTTTCTCGGAGCTTAAAATCGAGAGCAGCAAGAGGCTCATCTAGGAGTAAAACTTCGGGTTCATTGATGATCGCTCTTGCAAGGGCAACCCTCTGTTGTTGTCCCCCAGAAAGCTGAGAGGGAAACTTAAAAATATGATTTTCTAAATGAAATGCTTTTAAAATTTTAATTACACGCTCTTCAATTTCCTCTTTTGAGATTTTTTGAACCACGAGGCTATAAGCAACATTATTAAAGACATTGAGGTGAGGGAATAAAGCATAATTTTGAAAGACGATATTAATCCGCCTTTTGTTTACAGGAAGTTTGGTGATATCGGTATTTCCAAGATAGATGATTCCACTATCTGGCTTTTCAAAACCTGCTATAAGGCGAAGGAGGGTCGTTTTTCCACACCCGCTCGGGCCGAGAAGGGCAAAAAATTCCCCAGATGGAATCGTCAAATTAACTTTATTGAGGACTAGCCCTTCTTCTTGAGACTTAGTCATCTCTTTTAGCCGAATACTCCGCACAGCTCTTTCCTCATTATTTGCAGGTATTTTACGATTTTTCACCTTTGTACACGACAATTTATTGCGCCCTTTCAACAATCAATGAAGTGCAACAAACAGATGAAATTTAAACTTGTCTGAAGATGGTAAAAAATTCCTGTGGTAATCGTAAGAAAACCAAGGAGGAAGGATGTCAAATGGATACCATTATCTAAACAGAGTCAAGAGATGTCAACTGTACACATTAATGAAGCGAGGTGATTCTTTTGTATTAATTGCAAAGAAATTACAAGTTGATAGATCGACTATTCATCGCGAGATAAAA
>CBEWFH010000165.1:0-3241 GCA_965555895.1 uncultured Simkaniaceae bacterium | reverse complement strand
AGATTTCTATGCACTTTGCTCCCAGGTTTTTCTGTAGGGCAAAGCGCGGAAATCGACGGCAACTTAGTAAGGTTGTCGAGATTGAGCGCAAAGCCATGCAGGTAAAGATGGGTCAAATTGCACGAAAAACTGTTAGGTACACTGCCTAGTTTCTATTTTTTAAAATGTTGCGAATAACTCGAATCTGCGTATCTATGGAGATTTTTTCTTCAGTGATCACATCGAACTCTTGATCTTCTAAGATTACTTTTAGGGAAATCCCCTGCTGATATTGCATGAGTCTTTCGTCACGTTCATCAATAAGGGCATCAACTTGGGGCTCAAAGAAAGTGAGCATCGCTTTGAGCCACCGATTAACAACATAGGAGGGATGGGCATGTTCAACGTTAAAATTTTTGACCATTTTTTTCAGATCAATAGCAGAGTACCAATCTTCTCCTGTGAGCCATCTATTAGTTGTAAAAAGAGAGAGAGGATAACCTTCATCATCCATGGAAATGGCGACAAGGTGGGCAAAGGTGTTGATATCATCGAGAGATTCATTCCGCTCATCGTACAAAAGTGGTAGAGTCCCTTTTGTCATCCCCCCCTGACGGAGAAAAAGATGGAAATGACCATGCTCGCCGCCGCGATGGGCATGGTAGTAGTATTGAGAGTAGGTTTTCTCATCAAAAGAATCTTGAATGGGATAATGTTCCATTGTAGCAAAAACCCCTTGCCCCTTCAAAACTTTTTCAACAACATTGGTTCCTGATTTCTCCAGTATCTTCATCCACTCTTCGATCTCAACTCCTGCAGCAAGCATTGTTTTGAGATCGTCGGTTGAATAAAGAGAGAGTTTTTCTCTTAACGCGCTCTCGTCTATAACAACGGAAAGATGGCTTGCAGAATCGCTTGAAGGCATAAACTCTTGATAACCAAATAGGGATAAAAAGAGCGCAAGAAGGCCAATCGAATTGATGATAAGAATGAAACGGAGTTTTTTGATCATTTGCCCTAATAGGTTTTATTAGGTACAATAGTAGGTAGTATAATGGATAAGTCAAATAAAAAATTTCAGAAAGTCTCCCAAAACATCATCACTCAAGGGGTGATCCACGTTCATCCAAAAGGATTTGCTTTTGTTTCTCCTGATGATTGTGAGGCCCACCCAGAAGACATTTTCATCCCAAAACATCTTAAAGAGAACGCTGTTGATGGGGACCGAGTAGAGATTGCTATCTCTCCTGATAGAAAACCTAATAAAGGGCCTGAGGGATCTGTAAAATCAATCATTGAAAGGGCAAAGGAAGAGCTCGTTGGGATTGTCTGGATCATCAACGCTAAAGGACACTATCTTCTCTATATCCAATCGTTTGGAAAATCGAAAAAGGCCCTTGTTAAAAAAATCCCCGATGCCAACTACCAAATTGGAGACCGTCTTGTCCTTAAAGTTCTTGATTGGGGCGATGAAAAAGCTCCTGTCATTTGCAGCGTCGTCGAAAAATTGGGGACGATTGATGATCCCCAAACCGATATTCCTGCTGCCATCAAAGATTTTGGTATCAGAAATGATTTTCCAAGCGGAGTCATTAACCAAGTTAAAAGCCTCTCAAGTGAAGTAGAAAAAAAGGATCTTGAAGGGCGAGAGGACCTGACCCATCTTGAAACCTTTACGATTGACCCAGATACTGCCCGCGACTTCGATGATGCCCTTTCCGTAACAGAGGATAAAAATGGGCACTTCCATTTAGCCGTCCATATCGCCGATGTTTCCCACTATGTTAAAGAGGGAACTCACCTTGATGAAGAAGCAAAAAAACGGTCAAACTCAACATATTTTCCTGGAAAATGTGTTCCCATGCTCCCCGAGGAGCTCTCGAACCATCTATGTAGTTTAAAAGAAAAGGTCATACGCCTCACCATTTCTGTCATCATGGAACTGAATAATGACGGAAGTGTCTTAAAATACAAGATTGTCCGAGGGTTTATCAATAGTGACAAGCGGTACACCTATAAACAAGCAAAAGCGATACTCGATAAAAATGTAGAAAGTCCCCATTACGACACTCTAAAGCTGATGGAAAAACTCTGCCTCCTTTTAAAGAAAAAGAGGTTTGAGCGGGGATCGGTTGACTTAGCTCTTTCCGATGTAGTTATTCAGATAGACAAACAGGGCAACCCGACAGGGTATGAAATTGTCGAGTATGACATCACCCACCAACTTGTCGAAGAATTCATGCTTAAAGCGAACGAGCTCGTTGCTCAAGAATTTATGAAGAGGGATGAGCCATCAGTATTTCGGATTCATGAATCTCCTGGAGAGGAAAATCTTGCAGCCTTTTATACCCTCGCCCGGAGTTTTGGTTTTTCCCTTCCCGATAAGGTAGAAGTCGCCGATGTTCAAAAGATCTTTGAGCTAGCAAAAAATTCCCCGTTCGCAGAACAACTCTCGATCGCCTATATTCGGAGCATGAAGCTCGCGATTTATTCTAAAGAAAATGTGGGTCACTTTGGTCTAGCACTTGAAAACTATTGCCACTTTACCAGTCCCATTCGACGCTATAGCGATCTCGTTGTTCATCACCTCCTCTTTAAAAAGGGAGAGGAAAACCTCGATAAGATCGCCAAATCATGTTCTGAAAGAGAGCGTGTCTCTTTCAAAGCGGAGATGAGTATCGTCTCAATGAAAAAGCTTCGCCTCCTAGAAATTTATCAAAAAGAAGATCCCAAAAGGATCTATAAAGGGGTAGTGGGCAAAGTTAAACCCTTTGGAATTTTCTTCGAAGTTTCTCCCATACAATACGAAGGATTTCTCCATATCTCAGCCCTTGCAGACGACTACTATGAATACAATAATGCTACTGACTCTCTTGTGGGACAAAATACCGGAAAATGTTATAAAACCGGTCTTGAATTAGAGCTCTTCCTTGAAGAGATCGATCTTATTGTCATGGAGAGCAAATGGGCCTTAAATCAACCCAACAACAAGAAAAAATTTCCGCCTCGTTCTTCCAAAAAGAAGAAACACTCGAAACCGCGCAGGCGCTCCTAGGTAAATACCTTTTTACTTCCTTTGATGGGATCCTCACTGGAGGGATGATCATCGAAACCGAAGCCTATCTCGGAGCCGAAGATAAAGAGAGTCATGCCTATGGAAATCGGAGAACAGCCCGCACGGAAGTAATGTTTTCTCCAGGTGGCGTTGCGGCACTGGTAGCTTCGCGGGGGGGTAGCTAGTTAAACCCTAAATAATGCGGCA
>CBEWFH010000164.1:0-3251 GCA_965555895.1 uncultured Simkaniaceae bacterium | reverse complement strand
AAAGGACAAATTGATGATATCCCAGATGCAAACGCTCTGGATGTAAAGAAATTTATTGAAGACCTCTTTGAGGTTAGAGGGTTAGCAGCCTAAGAGGGTGAAATCCAGAAAAATGGATTATCCTATGCAGAGATGAAGGTTTTTGCAACACTACCAAGAAATCAACTTAATCAGGATCGCTGTGTGTGGCTTTTTTGTATCGAGTTTATATTTCATCAATCCGCTTTTCTAAATTGTCAAGTTCCTCTGAAATCCCTTTCGGCAGCCGCTCTCCAAAAAGGGTAAAATATTCACGGAGACCTTCAACCTCTTTTTTCCATGCCATTGGATCGACCCTGAAAAGCTCTTTTGGGGAATCAAAATCTTTGGGGAAAACTCCCACAGCACTCTCTATTCCCTCTCCTATCCCTTCACACCGCTCAAAAACCCACTTTAAAACCCTCATATTTTCTCCAAACCCTGGCCAGAGAAATTTTCCATCTGCCCCCTTACGAAACCAGTTGACGTGATAGATTTTTGGAGCTTTATCTCCCAATAGCTTTCCCATTTCGAGCCAATGACCAAAATAATCCCCCATGTGATACCCACAAAAAGGGAGCATCGCAAAAGGATCGTGGCGCAATTTTCCAATTTCCCCCGCAGCTGCCGCTGTCATTTCAGAAGAGATCGAACATCCAAGAAAGGTTCCATGCTGCCACGATAAACTCTCTATGACAAGAGGAACCACACTCTCTCTTCTTCCTCCAAAAATAATTCCTGAAATCGGTACCCCATGGATATCTTCAAAAGCAGGATCAAGGGCTGGACACTGTTTTGCTGGGGCGGTAAAGCGGGCATTAGGATGAGATGCTTTTTCTTCTGAGTCAGGAGTCCACTCTCTCCCTTTCCAATCGGTTAATCGAGAAGGGGGTCTTTCTGTCATCCCTTCCCACCAGACATCGCCATCATCTGTCAGCGCTACATTGGTAAAAATCGTATTCGCTCTGATTGATTCCATGGCATTCGGATTCGACTCATAAGAGGTTCCTGGGGCTACACCAAAAAAACCATTTTCAGGGTTGATTGCATAGAGCCTTCCATCCTCCCCTATTTTCATCCAAGCAATGTCATCGCCCACACATTCGACTCTCCATCCCGGAAGAGTTGATGCAAGCATCGCAAGGTTCGTTTTTCCACAAGCGCTGGGGAAAGCTGCCGCAAAAAAGAGCTTTTTTCCTTCAGGGTTTGTGATCCCCACAATGAGCATATGCTCTGCCATCCATTTTTCATCCCTCCCTTTTACTGAAGCAATCCGAAGAGCTAAACATTTTTTTCCGAGAAGGGCATTTCCTCCATATCCACTTCCAAAAGACCAAATTTCCCGAGCTTCAGGAAAGTGAACGATATATTTATCATCAGGCCGACAGGGCCAAAAAGAATCTTCTTGCCCCTCTTCTAAAGGAACTCCAACCGAGTGCAAACAAGGAACAAACTCCCCAGCTGTTCCAAGAACGTCAAGAGCTTTTTTTCCCATTCGGGTCATGATATAGGTGTTTGCCACTACATAAGGGCTATCGGTGATTTGAACTCCAATTTCTGAAAGGGATGAACCAAAAGGACCCATACTAAAAGGAATGACATACATTTTCCTCCCTTTCATGCACCCTTTGAAAAGTCCCAGAAGCTTTTCTTTCATCTTCAAGGGCTCTTCCCAGTTGTTTGTGGGTCCAGCATCTTCTTTTTTTTGGGAGCAAATAAAGGTTCTGTCTTCGACCCGCGCGACATCGCTCTCGTCAGATCTACACCAGTAGGAACCGCGTCTCCTACCGAGCTTTACAAAGACCTTACGGTCGATAAGTTCTTGACAAACAGCATCATGCTCCTCTTTAGATCCATCGCAATAATAAACGGAATCTGGCTCGCAAAGAGCCTCTATTGCATCGACCCAAGATTTAAGCTTAGAATGATTGATCTCCATACTCTCTAAATAACTGATTGGAGAATTATAGCGCTGTTTTTTTGAAGGTTTCGAGATATTCTAGAGCCTTACCCGTTCCCATGCAAACAGCTAGGAGAGGATTGGTTGCTATAATAACAGGAAGTCCAGTCTCTTTGATTAGCGCCTTATCAATTCCCTTGATAAGGGCTCCTCCACCTGCTAGAACCATTCCACTCTCAACGAGATCAGCGGCAAGTTCCGGAGGACATCTCTCAAGAGTTTCCTTTGTGCAGGCAATGATTTGCTGAATGGGTTCAGCGAGACATTCACGGATTTCAACCGAATTGATCCGCTTGGTAATAGGGAGACCAGCAACTTGGTCACGGCCACGTACTTCCATTTCAAGTTCGTGATCACCAAGAGGATAGGCCGATCCGATCGTCATTTTGATATCTTCCGCCGTCCGAGGACCAATCATAAGATTGTAGGTGCGGCGCATATAGTTAATGATACACTCATCAAATTCATCTCCTGCGATTCGAATCGAACGGGATTCTACAATTCCACCGAGGGAGATAATAGCGATCTCAGTGGTACCACCACCAATATCGATAATCATATTTGCTGAAGGTTCATGAACAGGAAGGGCGACACCAATTGCTGCCGCCATAGGCTCCTCGATCAAGATAACCTCTTGTGCTCCAGCCCGTAGAGCCGAATCTTCCACGGCACGCCTCTCAACGCCGGTAATCCCTGAGGGAACAGCAATCAAAATCTTCGGTCTAAAGAGGCTACGAGATGGGGTGACACGAGAAATCAGTGCTTTAAGCATTCCTTCGGCAATTTCAAAATCAGCAATGACACCATCTTTCATTGGACGAACTGCATGGATCTTCCGCGGGGTTTTACCAAGCATCGCTTTGGCTTTATGCCCGACAGCAAGGACATCGCCGGTTATAGAATCGACTGCAACAACAGAGGGTTCAGCAAGGACAATCCCTTTTCCACAGACATAAACAAGAGTGTTTGCAGTCCCTAAATCGATTCCAATATCACTTGCAAAAATTCCGGTCAGCTGACCGATTTTGTTCATGAATCCTTGCTTGAAATTTTTGAGAAGACTTTTCTTTCCAGCAACCTTAACTTTCATTTTCATTCCTTTTCAATCCGAAATACACATACATGTTTACACCCATAATGAACTATCGGATAAAATTGATCAAGTCTCAGATCTCCCAAATTTGAAAATAGAAAGAAAAGAGGTAGTGTTGCAAAAAACTTCATCTCTGCATAGGATAATCCATTTTTCTGGATTTCACCCTCTTAGGCTGCT
>CBEWFH010000163.1:0-3268 GCA_965555895.1 uncultured Simkaniaceae bacterium | reverse complement strand
ATTTTTCGCAGCTTTTCTATGAGATCATCTGCCATTTCAACGCTGATTCCTATTTCCTTAGAAAGCTCTTTCGAAGAGTTATTAAGAATTTTGCGTGGAGTATCGAACCCTCCTTCTTTAAGGGAGTCGATAATAAATTGATTTACCCCTTCAATTGTATTGATTTCGATATCGAGTTCTGGGCTTTCTTCGTGTTGAATCTGTTGTCTCTCAAATGTAAGTTCTGATTGATAATCAGTTTGCTTTTTCACACTCAACTCCGCACCAACTAACTCGGCATTTAAGCGTGCGTTCATTCCACGCTTACCAATAACTATCGGATAATCTTCATCTTCTACAATGAGGTAGATAATTCCCTTTTCTTGATCATATGAGAGTTTTTTTGGTTCAATGGGATGGAGCAAGCTATAAAGGAGTTGAACAGTGTCTTCTGTATAAATGACAATGTCAATTTTTTCATTGTTTAGCTCAAGGATAATGTTTTTTACTCGTGTCCCTCGAACGCCAACGCATGCTCCTAATGGATCAACTCTTGGGTCATTCGAGAAGACAGCAATCTTTGTTCTATACCCTGCTTCGCGGACGATTTTCTTAACCCCAACTATTCCATCGCTTAGCTCAGGAACTTCTTGCTTAAAGAGTTCCACAACCATCTCTGGATGGCTTCTGCTAAGAACGACCTCAGCACCCCCATTTTCAGTATCCCGTACTTCCCAAAGGAGTGCTTGGATCCGATCACCCACATGGTATTTCTCTGTTTTAGGGTAGAATCGGTCAGGTAGAATCGCTTCAACTTTCCCAAGATCGACAATCAGTGTCGCACCCTTAACAACCCGTTTGACAGTTCCTGAAATGATTTCATAAAGGCGGTGTCTATATTCTTCATAGATAACATCTCTCTCAGCACTTCGCAGTTTTTGTGAAATAACTTGACGAGCAGTTTGCGCAGCAATTCTCCCTAAATCTATAGGAGGAATTGGGACTTGAACGAAGTCTCCCATTTCGCAGTTGAGATCTATCTCTCTCGCTTCATCTAGTGTAATTTCTTCTTCAGGGTACTCAATATTTTCGACGATTTCTTTTTCGGCAGTGACATTAATCGTCCCAAGTTTTGGATCAACTGAGACAGAGACAAGTCCTACACCTTTTAAACTTTTTCGTGCAGCAACTTGTAGGGATTCTTCGATAGCATCAATTATCGTTTCACGCTTGATTCCTTTTTCCCTTTCAAGATATTCAAATACTGCTATTAGATCTTTATTCATTGCCTTTCACATCGTTAATGTTAAAGAAGGGGGCGCTCCTCCTCCTTATTCTTCTTCTTTTTCTTCCTCGTCGTCCTCATTCTTGGAAACAACGATATCATCCCGATTTTCTTGATTTTTCTCTACTAAGTAATCTTTAATGGAGAGAGAGATCTTCTTGTGCTCGGGGTCTAGTTTAATCACCAAGGCAGTTACGTTGTCAGCAACAGCAACAATTTCTTCAACTTTCCCAAAAGCTTTATCAGAAAGTTCTGTCACATGGACAAGACCTTCAATTCCATTTTCAAGCTCAATAAAGGCTCCAAAAGCGGTGATCTTTGTAACCAATCCTTTGACAACAGTTCCAATAGGGAGAGTTTTTTCAATGGATTCCCAAGGGTTATTTCCAAGTTGCTTAACACCAAGTGTAATTTTTTTACTTTCCTTGTCGACAGAGAGGATAATTGCCTCAACGGTGTCACCTTTCTTAAGTACTTCAGAAGGATGTGAGACCTTTTTAATCCAACTTAGGTCAGAAATATGGATGAGACCATCGATTCCAGGCTCAAGTTCAACAAAAGCACCATAGTTGGTGAGGTTTCGGATCTCTGCTTTGACTGTACTTCCCACAGGGAATTTACCGTCGACATCTTCCCAAGGATTCTTTTCTGTCTGCTTGATTCCAAGAGAAATCTTTCCTTCTTCCTTCTGAACAGAGAGAACAATCGCTTCAAGCTCATCCCCTTTGGTCACAATTTCGCTAGGATCAGTCACATTCTTTACCCATGACATTTCAGAGACGTGGATGAGCCCTTCAATACCAGGCTCAATTTCAATGAATGCTCCATAAGGAACAAGGTTAACAATTTTTCCACTAACTTTGGTTCCCGGAGGGTAGCGGCTTTCAATCTCTTCCCAAGGATTCTTGTCTTTTTGTTTCAGACCAAGAGCGACTCTTCCTTTTTCTTTATCGATATGGAGGATCATTACCTCTAGTTCATCATTGAGTTGAACCATTTCAGAAGGGTGCTTGATCCGTTTCCATGTCATATCAGTGATATGGAGGAGACCATCGATCCCATCGAGATCTAAGAAAACACCGAAATCTGTGATGTTTTTAACGGTTCCTTTAAGGATTTCTCCTTCTTGAATTTTTTCAAGGAGTTCTGCTTTTTTAGAACTTCTTTCTTCTTCAAGGAGTTCTCTTCGAGAAACTACAATGTTCTTTCTTTCGATATTGATTTTAAGGATCTTGAGGTCGTAGGTCTTGTCTACATAATCATCAAGATTTTTAATTCGTTTATTGTCGATTTGAGAGCCGGGGAGGAAAGCTTCCATCCCGATATCTACCATTAAACCACCCTTAACCTTGCGGATAACTTTTCCTTCGACAATTGATCCTTCTTCGCAATGGTTAAGGATATGTTCCCATTGTCTTTGACGGCGGGCTTTTTCTCTAGAAAGGACAATTTGTCCATCTTCGTCCTCAGTCCTATCTAGATAGACTTCGACTTCATTGCCAAGTTGGAGTTCGTTTAGGTTGTTAAATTCACTTACAGGAATCAATCCTTCAGATTTGAGGTCTACATCGACTACAACGAAATCAGGTGTGAGCTCAACAATATTCCCTTTGAGGATTTGCCCAACTTCCATCGAAGAGATTGTCCCTTCTGTCCCGTTATCTTCTTTGGTGTTTAATAATTGTTGAAATAACTTTGCATCTGCGTCCTGGAATTCGACATCGTCGATAATTTTACTTTCGTTCCAGTTATACTCAAGCTCTTTAGACATTTGTAGGGTTTCTCCGTGGGTTAATGATATTTTCCACCTCATGCCAAAACATTTCATGGCAGGAGCGATCTGTTTAAGGGGATAGTTTAGCAAATAATTCCTAATAAAAGCAACCTCTATAATAAAATGTGCGGAAAAGCACAGGTATACCTTGACCCCCTACACTTGAATCAGATTCCCTGTATAAGCAATAGAATGTTTGAATCTTTGAAAAGTAAATTAGAAAGTTTAAA
>CBEWFH010000162.1:0-3269 GCA_965555895.1 uncultured Simkaniaceae bacterium | reverse complement strand
TTTTATAAAGGGATATGGTCACTTTCGGAGTTCTGTGCATTTCCTCCTCTCTTTAAAAAAAAACTTTTTTCCCACATTAAAAAAAAACGACCCCCACTTCCCCCTCCTAGTCCAAAAGGTTCCAGCAAGAGAAATCTTTTTCTCTCCCTGCACGCTAAAGACAAGCTTGGATGTGATTTTTCCAGTTCTTCATGGACCCTTTGGAGAAGATGGAACGATTCAAGGACTTGTTGAGCTTGCGAACCTTCCCTGTGTGGGGCCCAATCTTTTAAGTTCCGCCATGTGTATGGATAAAGGGATAATGAAAGAAATCTTGAGGGCGCGCGGTCTTTCCTCTCCCCATCACTTGACCCTCCACCAAACCGATCCCATTGATGAAAAGGGGATCATTGCTGAATTTACCCTTCCCCTCTTTGTAAAACCCGCTCAGATGGGCTCTTCGGTTGGGGTAAGTAAAGTCCATACAGAAGAGGAGCTCCTTCCAGCAATAAGGGAAGCATTTAAGTATGATGAAAGGATCCTAATTGAAGAATATATCGATGGGAGGGAGATTGAATGTTCTGTCCTTGGAAATGAAGACCCAGAGGCTTCTCTTCCTGGGGAAATTATCACGTTGCATAAATTTTACTCCTATGAAGCAAAGTACCTAGATGAAAATGGTGCACAATTCATTCTACCAGCAAAAATTGGAGCATTAAAAACCAAAGAGGTGAAGTATTTGGCAATAAAGGCTTTTAAGGCGCTCCGTTGTGAGGGGATGGCTCGGATCGATTTTTTCCTCAAAAAAGATGGGACTCTCCTTATAAATGAACTTAATACGATCCCAGGATTTACCTCGATTAGCCTTTACCCAAATCTCTGGGAGATCAGTGGGATTTCTTACCCGAAGCTTATCGATTGCCTTATCGAATTATCCATAAAACGCTTTGAAAGAAAGAAAAGTTTTAGAAAATAAGATCTTTTGTTTATAGTAGCGGGATGGAAATAAAAGCCTTTTCCAATCAGAAGATTGAGCTGGCAAAGGATTTAACAATCCGCCCTGCTTTTCCTTTTTATACCCGCTCTAAGAATCTTCAGGCTCACTTAGATATAATGCGAGAAACCCTCCTTTTATATCTTCCCGATCCTCTCCCTTTTACTGATAAAGAATCTCTTAGAAAATGGATTAAAGAGAACATTCCTTTGATCACTTGGAGTTCTTTTGAGTCTCCCCCTGATTCAGTAACGATCTTTTTCTTGACAAAGCCCTTAAGAAGTTTGCCTACGGAAACATTTGTTTCTGAGATGATTAAAAGATGGCTTCTCCCGCATCAAGAGACAACGATCCTCTCTTTTAAACATATGGAATTCCATTTTGATCACTACCCTAAGGAGGCACTCTTCATAGGGGAAATAAAGGTTTTAATTCAAAATAAGAAGGAGGCAATCCTTCTGAAGGAAAACCTCCCTTTTTTAAAGAGGGAAATTATCTCTGCTCTTTCAACAAGGGGTTATGCAAAAACACTTCTTGAGACAAGGACCCTTCCGATTGATAACAAAATGAGCTTAATTCGGGAATCATTTATTAAATTAGTGCACCGCTTTCCCAATGACCTTGATGAGGCTATCTTTGAAAGACTTGCCTATATGCAGGCACATGCAACCAAAGATTTTTTGGAAGAGAGGTCCTTTACACATATTGGGAAAATCGTTCTAACCTTTCTTTTGATTCGAAATCATTTAAATCGTGAATTTAGTTTCCTTCCAGAAAAAAGGCATATGAAAATTCATTTTCTACCTGCAAAACTTACCTTCCCTTTTGGAAAGAAACCTGTTCTTGGTTTAGCCATTGGCTTTAAGCTCTTTCATCAGTATGAATTTTTTAACGAAAAACATGTTTTAAGAGCTGTTCAAATGTTTCTTCCAAATGTCAGGATTGTATCAGGCTCAACATACCGTTCAAATATTATAAATAATCCTATTATCACTCTTTATGTCGAGTTAGAAAAAATCGATGGGTCTTCTTTAACCCTTGATGAAAGAAAATTGCTCAAGAGAAATTTGGAAGAAGAGCTGAAGAAAAGAATCGAACTCTTGGTTCCTTCTTTATTTATGGGGCGTAATGAAGAAGAGACGATGAAAAATATTCTCATGCTGTCTCGCGAGTTAAAATCTAGAGATGATCTTCCTCAGATGATGATAACTTTTGATCAACATTCTCAGGATGATTTGGTTTTTACAGTCGTTCTTTTAAGGGTAAAGAAAGAGGGGACAAAACCTCTTCAAGAACTTCTCAAAGAAATTAATCCTCGGATCCGTTTTATCTTAGATCGGGTCCAAATTGTTAGCTTCCTCGAAAAAACCTACCCAATTGAGGCTAATGTATTCCGACTCCAAATTACTAAACGCCCTTCATTTTTGCGGATGGATTTTTCAGTGAATCTTTACCTTGCTCGTGAAGAAGTTGTAACTTTCCTAAATACTTATATTGGAGAAATGCGCGATTATAATGGTGGGATGATGATGAAACAGGGAGAACTTCTCACACAATTTATAAGGTTTTTCCAAGATATCTCCACACGGAACCAAGAATTACTTGAAAACTTTTTTTATTCTCTAAATCCTATTGAAACTCAAGCAACGATTTCTCTCCAGTCTCTTAGCCTTTTTTTTGAGCTATTTGTTCTTATGACTGAAAAAGAGCTTCCAAACGATGAGTCTTATCTACTGCAATTTGATAAGGATGAAGATATTACGATTGGAATTATCCGAGGGAAATATCCGGAATTTCGAGGCCATGTTGAGGAAGCACTTACAGAGACCCAATTACAAGATCGTTCTCTTATCTCCTCTATGCTCACTTTCGAGGGGAGCCATTACCTTAGTTTTCTTTATGAAGAGCCGGATTTGAAAAAACAAAAGCTTTTTAAAGAAACCATCAACGAAACGCTTAAAAAATGGCAAGCCGATAGAGATAAGCTTCAAGTTCTTAAGATTCCTTACATGGATATTGTTTCACTCGACCCCCGGATTGGTGGAAACCAAGATTCATCAATTCTGATCAAACTCCTTTTTGATGGACTTATGCGTATTAATGAAAAGGGGATTCCAGAATGCGCTGTTGCCCAAAGTTATGAAATTTCAAGTGATATGAAAACCTATACTTTTCACTTAAGAGAGGCTAAATGGTCTAATGGCGATATTGTAACAGCCTATGATTTTGAATATGCATGGAAGAAAATTTTATCCCCAAGATTTATGACTCCTTTTGCCTATGTTTTTTATCCGAT
>CBEWFH010000161.1:0-3305 GCA_965555895.1 uncultured Simkaniaceae bacterium | reverse complement strand
GCAAAATCTCCTAAAAAATAGAAAAAAAACTGTCTTGACAATGGGGTGCACCTTATGGGGGGAATTCAAACAGACTTCCAAATCAGTAAGCAATGAATTTACCAATGGAAGTGTTTTACCCGTAAATACTCATCAAAAAAGTAGTGCTCACCGTGTCCTCCCAACGTTTCAAATATTTATTGGACTCGATTGGGAGTGGTGCTTTATCCCTGATAAACTCTCAGCTCAACTCCGCCTTGGTTATGAAACTCAATATTTCTCGGAACAGCTTTTAAACACTATAAGTATAGAGGCAAGCAACCTCACTCTAAAGGGACTATCTTTTATGGGCAGTATTGACTTTTGAATCCAAGGTTATACCCCCTGAGTTGCAAGCTGTTTTGAAATCGAGTACACTAAATGCATGTTAACATGGCGAAAAATTCAAAAAGATAATTTTACAAAGCTTGATGCTCTTGGAAAATTCCTCGAGTTAAACCTTTCTTATACTTCTTCTTTTCCATTAAACCTTCCCAAAAGACTTGCTGAAAAAATTGAAAAGGGAACCCTTAAAGATCCCATTCTTAAACAATTCCTTCCGATAGAAGAAAAAGCCCCCCCCCCTCTCTCCTTTATCGATGATCCGGTCTATGACACCTCGTTTCAAAAAACCCCCCGCCTCCTTCAAAAATATAGAGGACGTGCTCTTCTTATCACGACTAGTGCATGCACCATGCACTGCCGCTTTTGCTTTCGACAAAATTATCCCTACAATTCCAACACCGATTTTTCAAATGAATTTGAGATTCTCCGAAACGATCCCACAATTGAAGAAGTGATCCTCAGTGGGGGCGATCCCCTTTCTCTAAGTGATGAAACACTAAAAAAGCTCATCGAAAACTTAGCGACTATTCCTCACCTAAAACTCCTCCGTTTTCATACCCGTTTTCCCATTGGAATTCCTGAAAGAATTACCGATTCATTCCTAGAAATCCTAAAAAAGAGCCCCCTCCAAACAGTATTTGTTGTCCATGTTAACCACTCCAATGAACTCGATGATGATATCTTCACCTCTCTAAAAAAAATCAATATCTTAGGGATCCCGATTCTTTGTCAATCGGTTTTACTCTCAGGAGTTAATGATGATATCAAAACTTTAAAAACTCTTTTTATGACACTCTCTACCCACGGGATTATCCCTTACTATCTTCACCAACTCGACCGTGTAAAGCAGGCGCATCACTTTGAAGTTCCTCACGAAAAAGGATTAGAGCTCATCGAAAAGCTGCGGGGAGAACTCCCCGGTTATGCAGTTCCAAAATATGTTCAAGAGATCCCCTTCAAAAAATCTAAAACTGAGGTTACATCCGATCCATTGTCTTTAGACCAAGGATATAGAGTCCCTGTTTAAGGATGCGACCGGTGAGTTCGCAAAGAACTAGGCGACTATTTTCTTCTGGAACTCCCTCCACACGACAATCGCGAAAGAAGGCATGGAATTTTTCCGCTAAATCATAGAGATAGTCAGAAAGACGGTTGGGAAGGAGATCGCGATCCATTTGTGCAAGTGATTCTCCGAATTGACGGAGCTTAAGTCCTAGGGCAATTTCTGTGGGATGATTAAGCTCAATTGCCGTTACTGCAAAAAGAGCTTCGATATCTTTGTTGCATTTCCTTTTGATCCCTTGAATCCTTACATATGAATAGAGGAGATAAGCAGCGGTATTTCCTTCAAAATTTAACATCCGATCGTAACTAAAAACATAATCTTTTACGCGGTGACAAGAAAGATCGGCATATTTTACAGCATCAACCCCAAGAATTTCAGCGAGAGCATCAAGCTCATTTTCATTGGCATCTTGAAGACGCTCTTGTAAAAGAACACGTGCACGACGAACCGCTTCTTTAAGGAGGTCGATGAGTTTTTCAGTTTCTCCGCTGCGCGTTTTAAATTTCTTCCCATCAGGACCCAAAACAACACCAAAGGGGACATGTTCCACTTGAACTTTTTCGGGATCATAATAGTTAGCTTTTGTAGCTGCAGCAAAAACCATCTGGAAGTGAAGTTGTTGTCCTGAATCGACGACGTAGATAATCCGATCTGCTTTTTCCACTCCAATCCGTTGAGAAAGGGCTGCCGTATCAGTTGTGGCATAGTTATACCCCCCATCGGATTTTTGGAGGATCATCGGAAGAGAGGTTCCATCTTTAGCTTTAAACCCATCAAGGAAGACACATTTTGCCCCATCAGAAACTTCGACAACTCCCTTCTTTTCATAATCTTCAAGAACTTTCGGGAGCATCTTATTATAGAAGGACTCTCCCCTTTCGGTTAGCTTTACATCCAAAAAGTCGTAGATCTCATTAAACCCTTGGCGGGAAATCTCACAGATTTTCTCCCACGCAGCGAGGGCCTCTTTCTCCCCGCCCTGCAAACTCACCACTTGAAGTTGAGCCCGCTTCTTAAAGCCAGGATCGGCATCAAATTCCTTCTTCGAAGCTCGGTACCAATTCATCAGTGACGCTAGGTCGGTATCCTTTGATCCTGAAAGGACCTCTGGCTCCTTATCTTTCAGATAGGTGATGAGCATCCCAAACTGTGTTCCCCAATCTCCAATATGATTAAGGCGGAGAACATCATGCCCTAAAAACTCAAAGAGGCGAGCCAGGCTCTCTCCAATAATCGTCGAGCGAAGATGGCCTACATGGAGCTCTTTCGCTACATTGGGCGATGAAAATTCGACAATTACTTTTTTAATCTTAGTCAGAGGAGGAACTCCAAAACGGGGATCAGCAGCAACCTTAGTGAGCTCTTTCGACAAAAATTCTTTTGTCAATGTGATGTTGATAAAGCCAGGTCCAGCGACCTCAAGCTTCTCAATCACTCCATCACTCTTCCACTTATCGACAATCTGCTCAGCAATCTTCCGAGGACTCGATTTAAGCTCCTTGGCAACCTTCATCGCTGAATTGCACTGGTAGTGGCCAAACTGTTCGTTGGTACTTTGGGTAATATCGGCCGTTGGAGCGCTATCGCCAACTAATTCTTTTAAAATCTCTGTTGCTTGCAGCTGAAGCGTTTCAGTTAAATTTTCCATAAGAGCCAATGATGCTTTTCCCCTATGAAATTGTCAAGATGTAAAGAAATCTTGTAAGCGCAACGTGATAATGTCGTAAACTCCGCAATGCTAAAATGTCGTCTTTTTAGAAACCTTCTCCAGGAGGTAAAGGAAAATTTGGAGACGATGATGACAATAAAAGAGGCAGAGAAACTGTCGATAATGAAGCAAGCAGAAAGTAAAAAATTGAAACAGAGGGAAGCAAGT